>DAOVUR010000033.1 GCA_030632465.1 bacterium
AACATAATGAAAGGGCGTTAGTTGCTCTTATTGAAAAAAAAGGCGCGGATCAAGGACAGGGTAAGGGTGTTAGAATATTACTATTTTGCCTGTCTCAGTTATCCAAACTGTATAGTGGAGTAATGCAACTGCGCCTTTTCCTCTATAGTAGCGGGGTAATTCGTCCTAATGCTTTGGGTTGTCAAGTTATCAGTGTGGGCAATATTACTGTGGGCGGAACAGGTAAAACTCCAGTTGTTGAGATTTTTGCCCGTAAACTACAACAAGAAGGGCGTAAAGTTGCCATTCTTAGTCGAGGCTACAAAAAGGAAGAACCACCATTTTTTACGAGGCTGGTTGATAAAATTACTATGTATGAAAAGAGGTGTCCGCCAAGAGTTGTCTCTGATGGTGATAACCTGCTTCTCAACTCTTCCATGAGTGGTGATGAACCTTATATGTTAGCGTCTAATCTAGAGAATGTAGCAGTGTTGGTTGATAAGGATCGTGTTAAGAGTGGTCGCTATGCAATCAAGAAACTTGGCTGTGATACTCTAGTTCTGGATGATGGTTTTCAATATCTAAAGTTGAAGCATCGCCTAGAGATAACCCTTATTGATTCTCAGAATCCATTTGGAAACGAGAATGTTCTGCCGCGTGGTATTTTGCGCGAGCCTATTAAGCATATTAAGCGTGCAGACTTCATTTTCTTAACAAAATGTGATGGTAGTAGTAATGATGAATTAAAAGAGCGTCTACGGCAATATGGAGCTACATCAGAAATCATTGAGTGTTGTCATACAGCACGGCACTTGATGAATGTATATACACGCGAGAAGAAAGAGTTAGATTTTTTGCAGGGACTAAAAGTTGTTGCGCTATCAGGAATTGCATCACCGCAAGGTTTTGAAAGTGAAATCGAAAAACATGGGGCAACTATTTCAGAACGTTTCAGGTTTGCTGATCATTATCGTTATACACAGCAGGAACTTATTGATATTGTTAATCAAGCGCATAAAGATGGAGTCGATGCAATTATTACGACAGAAAAGGATGCAGTACGATTCCCTCGCCTAGAAAGACTGGATGTGCCGTTATACTTTTTACGGGTTGATATAGAGCTACTTAGTGGTCATGAGGATTTTGACGCCTGCATATCGCGTATCTGTTTTCGAGACGAAGGCGGGAAGTGAGTTTGTTGATAGTGAATGACAAAAACGATAAAATCTTAATATGTGGTACTAACTGGCTGGGTGATAGTATTATCAGTATGCCTGCTGTACAGCTGTTTAAGAAGAGTAATCCCACCTGTCACATTTCGATACTTGTTAAGCCTGCTCTTAAAGATATCTGGGCAATGCATAGCGCTATAGATGAAGTGCTAACATTTGCTCCTGATAAAAAAGGCACATTTGCTGTTGCGTCTATACTTCGTGATGAGTCATTCGTTAAAGCATATATATTTCCAAACTCATTTAGATCTGCACTTATCCCTTATGTAGCACAGATTAAACAGCGCTACGGCATGTCGGGAAAATGGCGCTCAATGATGCTGACAGATATAGTTAAGGATGATAGTTCTATGCAGAATCATCAGCAGTATGAGTATATGCAGATTCTAGGTGTGGAGAGTGAAGTAGCTCCTACGCCAGAGTTAATAGTTAATCCTGCGGTTATTGATTCTATTAAGGCGCGTATACTGCTTGATGATAATCAAAAATATGCAGCAATTATTCCTGGTGCGGCACGGGGTGATTCTAAGCGTTGGCCAGATGAATATTTTGCTGAAGTAGGTTGTTACTTTATTGATAGAGGTTTGAAACTATTAGTGCTGGGCAGTAGCGGTGAGCGTGCATTATGTCAAAAGGTTGTTGATAGTTGCGGTAGTGCTGCATTGAACCTTGCGGGTGAAACATCGTTACAAGAGTTTGCTGCGGTGTTGAGTCTGTCTGCTATTACTGTTTGTAATGACAGTGGCGGGATGCATCTAGCTGCCGCGGTCGGTTCAAAGGTTGTTGCTATTTTTGGGCTGACTGATCCTGATAAAACGGGACCTCTAGGTATGGATAGTTTAATTGTTGCTGCCGATGGTGTTGACGTGAGCCGTGATATCCCGCGTAGTTCTGAACGAGCCGCAACATGCTTACGCTCTATCAAGCCCGCCCGTGTTATTGAAGAGATATCAAGTAAGTTTAAGTCTGTAGTTTCTATATAAGGTTTGTTATGCAAAAGAAGAGTGTTTTCCATTCTACAGCTATTATAAGCGTTTGTACGGCGCTTAGTCGTGGACTTGGACTTGTGCGTGAAATTTTGATGGCAAATTATTTTGGTACCTCACTTGCTAAGAGTGCTTTCGATATTGCGTTTAAGGTGCCAAATCTTTTTAGGCGTCTTTTTGGTGAAGGTGCTTTGTCGGCAGCGTTTATTCCCGTATTCTCAGAAAGTCTGCAGAAAGAGGGGGTGGAGGCTGCTGGTAAACTTGCTAATCGTATTATGACAATGTTACTGATGGCGCTTCTCCTTATAGCGATAGGTGGTCTGTTAATGATTTCTGCAGGGTTGCACTGGTTTAGCTTTGGTGAAAAAGTAACGGCAGTTTTACCGTTATTACGTATAATGTTGCCATACATGGTCTTTATCTGTCTAGTGGCGCTTAGTATGGGGATACTAAACTCTTTTCATCATTTTGCTATTCCAGCATTTACGCCTGTACTTCTTAATATTGTCTGGATTTGCGCTCTCTTATTTGCCTTACCACATTTTGGGACTACTACGATGGAGCAGATTTATGCTGTGGCATGGGCTGTTTTAGTAGCAGGGATTTTGCAATTATTGTTGCAAATACCAGTATTAATAAAATTTGGTTTTAAGCCTAAACTTTCTTTTAGATGGCAAGATCCACGTGTTAAAAAGATGTTGTTACTTATGGCTCCGGTTGCTTTGGGGATGGGGGTTGTTCAGATTAACGTGATTCTTGATGGTGTATTGGCACTATATGTAGGAACGTGGGCACCAGCTGCATTAACTTATGCCGAACGACTGATCTATCTTCCGCTCGGCATTATAGCAACTGCTTTAGCTACTGTGTTATTGCCTACATTTTCGCATCAGGTCACAGGTGGAGAGTCTGATGATATGCGTAAAACTATGACTGGAGCTTTGAGTTCCTTAATGCTTGTGATGGTTCCTGCGTCTATAGGATTGATTATTCTGGCAGAGCCGCTGGTGAGTCTGATGTTTGAAAGAGGTGAGTTCGATGCTGTATCAACAATGTATACAATGCGTGCAGTCTGGTTCTATGCTCCCGGATTACTTTTCTTTAGTATTTACAAAGTATTTGTACCTGCTTTTTATGCGATGCAGGATACGCGCACGCCTGTCAGAGTTGCGGTAAGTATGGTTTGCTTGAACCTGTTTTTGAATATTATCTTTATATTAACGTGGCCTGAAGGGTATAAGCATGCAGGCTTAGCATTTGCTACAGTAATTGCAAGTGTAGTTTCTTGTTTTGTATTAGCTGTTATTTTGCATAAACGAATAGGTAGCTTACAATGGAAAAAACTATTTACTATTGCTGTAAAAACATTAGTTGCAACATCTGTAATGGGCGTTACTTCATGGTATCTTTATCAGCTTATCGTTAAGCATGGTGTCGAAACAGTTGCGTCTGCTAAAATTACGCAGTTATTAGCTGTAGCAGGTGGTGTTACTGGCGGGTTGGTTGTCTACTTCGTGTTGGCTATTATACTCTGTCCTGACGAATTCAAACGTATTCTTAGACGTGGTAGGTAGTTGGTTAGATTATTTGTAGATCAGCGCTCCGACGCTGATTATAGAACAGCTATGGAAAGCTGTTTTACTGGTAGACCAGCGCTCCGACGCTGCTGATTACAGAACAGCTATGGCAAGCTGTTTTACTCTATCTCTATTAGTATTACTTTTTTACCTTCTTGAACAGAAGGTCAAGATTGAAGAGCTGATTTAGTGCTACTGCTAAAATAGTTGTTGTTGGTAGTGGATCGGTAAAGAAAGTTTTAACAAACTCAGGAGCACGCGCATATAGTCCCGGCAGGAATGCAGTGCTTAAACCGAAGAAGAGTGATATGCCAACAACAAAAGTCTTTCGTTGATTCCACTCTTCGCTAAACATCTCCATTAATCCAGTGCAGATCATAAAACAGCCGGCAAATATAATTGATGCACCCAATACAGGTTTTGGTATTAGGGATAGGGCAATTATTAGTTTAGGGAAGAACGCGAGTATCACAAAGATAACTCCTGCAAGTACGCATATCCACCTACTGACAACTTTTGTAGCTCCAGCTAAACCAATATTACTAGAGGAGGTATCGACCGCAATAGCACCAAGTAATCCTGCAAGTGCAGTGGAGAAACCGTCAGCCAAAAGACCTTTTCTTACAGGGACGAAATTTGGCTGTTCAAGATCTGGCTCCGATATTTTCTGTGCAGCAAGCAAGTTACCAAAGGATTTTAATGACCCGCTGATGGCGATAACCGTAAAAGGTATTATCATCTTGAAATCAAAAGTTATCTTTTTGAATTCTGGGCCGATAGATGGTAGTGCAAACATTGAAAAATCCTTTATAACAGCAAGGTTATGTAAATATTCTGGGATTAAGATTAGTGATAGAACCCAGCCTGATAACATACCTATAAGTAAACAGTACATTTTTATGAATCCATTTCCCCATATATTTGCTAAGACCATCACTAGAAGCGTGAACATCCCTATGACGATATCGAGAGTCCGAATAGCATCACCATGAAAAGTAAGACCAAAGAATGAGGTTACCGATGACTTGATTACGCTCACACCAACCATTGTAACGACGAGTCCTACAATGAAAACGGGAAAAACATTCTTAAGTTTTTGAATAATTGGCGCAAGAGCCATTTCAACTAGACCAGCGAAGATAATCATACCGCGCATTAACGGCATTCCACCAACCCATGCTGCGGATAGTGAAAGACTGAAGTATGAAGGGCCACAGACATTCGGACATAGATATCCTGACCCCATAAATGGTAAGCCTAGTCCTTGGATAATGGAGCCGATACCAGCTGCAAGCATAGAGAAAGAGATTAATGCAGCAGCAAATTCGGCGGACCCATTTACTTGGCTGGCAAATAAAATAGGGAGGCTAAGGGAGATCACCATTAGCATCACATGCTGAAGAGACTGTACAAAGAGGTGCCCTACAGGTGGTACTTCGTTCACAGTATATTCAAATTTGTTCTCTGTTTGTGTCATGCTAGTTTCCTGGTCTAGTATGGAGGTTGCGGAAGATCTGTAATGGCACCAACGTAGATGTCATTTGTTGATAATGTGGTTTTCTTAAGATAGAGGCATTTTTTTATAAGTTCACGCTGATATCTGTTCTTTGCCATGAATACCACCCATACGCTATCTTCAGTTTCAAGTGTTTTTAATGCTTTTACAAAAGGTTTATGGCCCACTTCATCAACGCAGTTTAGAAGTTTGATTTGTGAAAGTTGGTTGTTGATTACTGGAGATATTACTATTTTTCCATCGGGATAGAACACGAAAACACGAACATCTCTATAGTTATATTGGGAGGTAGAGTTAGATATGTTAGCAATCGCTTTATCTCCTTTCTCTTTTATTAATTCTGCGGCGCTATCAACAATGATTCTAACGAACTCTTTTTCTTCATGCGGATAGCTACAACCACCACCAATATATAATTCTTTTCCTTCAGGTGTCGTAACTTTAAAATGACAAGAGGATTTCGGCACGGGGTAAAATTTTCCTGGTTGCCACCAAGAGAAATGCACCCATGCGTGCGGATTGTTTTTATCTTCCAGTGCATTTAAAACCAGTTGTGTGATTTTTTTACCATCTTTATCGGTAACATTTTTAAGGTCTTTTCCCTCAAGATGTTGCATGCCGGCGTGATAGATGTTGCATCCGTTCATGTCGTAAATATATAGGTAGTAATCTGAGAGATTGAACAGCTCTCGGTTGTTTTTGAAATACTCGATCCCCTGGGCACCATCTCTTGTCAGCCTTAAGCTAGCGTCGTAGACAAACCGTACTAGGTCTTTTGTGTCACGATATTGGTATGATGAGAGGTCTAAGTCTTCATATTTACTTTTACAGCCCGCAGAGAGTATTAGCGTTAGCAGTAAAACTATAGTGTGATTAAGATATGTTTTCTGTCTTTTTAGCATAGTAAATTTTTCTTGTACGTTTTACTTCTACATAGCCACACTTTACAGACCGCTAGGCGACACTGGTGGTATCGGTGGTGTCGGCCCCGGCCCTGGTTCTGGCCCTGGCTCTGGTGGTCTTGGGGTGGGGACACCGTCGGGGGTTACGGGTTCTTCCGGTTTTGGTACAATACCGCCAGGTCCCTCGGTGGGATCCATGGTGGTTAGTACGTTATATTCCTCTTCTTCATCTTCACCTGTAATAATATCTTCTCGTTGGCAGCCAGCTCCTACGCCGCGTGCACAGAGGCATATTTTGTATGGAATACGGATCATGAACATATTCTGATTAGATTCTGTTGATGCCATCCTGAATCCTCTAAAGCCATTAGAAAAATATGGTGGTACGTGAAATCTTTGTCCTGCCGCTAGAGCCGTGAAAATCCATGAACCACCGTAACAGGCTCGAGATTTTAGTGAGGATCTCTTGCCGGGGTCAACAAGCCATTCGGATATATTACCACTGGCATCATGAATGCCGTAATGATTTGCGCTAGCTTGGGTGCGATAGAGTACATTGCTACGGTCTGTTCCGTCGTGGAACCCAGTAGGGGTAGTGTCATATACTGGTTGACCACTACCATCCAGGAAGTTTGCATCAGAGCCTGTAAGTATGTCTCTGCCAAAGGAGTAGGACATGTTTGTTTTTCCGTTCCATGCTGATGATTTATAAAACTCATTATATGGATTAACCCAAGAGTTAGTTGCTTGATAATCAAGTAGCGCAGCAAATATCCAGTCGTTTGCATTTGTGATTATATTTATGGGTAGTTTAGCACCAGGGAGTTTTTCCCAATCATCTTGTGCCTGCATAGTGAAGGTTCCGGTGCTCCATTCATCCTTTGATACTGTGGATGGTGCCCAATCGTTAAATTGTGTGCCTTCTGTATAGCTACGGTCGTCAAGCGAGCCACCTTCATCTAAAGTGAACCAGTTACAGAATTTTGCTTTTCCGCGATCTGTAACTCCTTTTACTGGGAATTTTGTGAATGACATGTTGTTGTATGCTGTTACTGTTGTTACCGAAAAACGGGTTCCGGCCTGTTTTGTTGGGTCATATATCAATCTGCTATCATAAATACTAAAAAGCATATCTTCATCGTTGTATTTGGCTGGATTGAACCAGATACTACCCACAGAGTCAAAAAACATATTCGCGCCACGTTCGTTACTTATATTGACTTGTACATTATTAAGGAACCGCACAAATTGTTCGTTGGAGACCGCAAAGTCGCCAGCAGATACTTCTGGTGGTTCTTCTGAATTATCCATTGGAATGCGGTAACCTTTATATTTCAGCCATGCCTGACGCTCCGTATCCTTGAAGTCGCCTCTGATCCAGTTTGTTACTGCACATGTTACTGGGCGCCAGTCCCATGAGTTTGTTCCTTCATTAAAACAGCGTTCATTTTTCCCGCGACCAGCATCAATAGTGATCCAGTTACAATATTTTAATGTGCCGTACCATGAGACGTTAATTACGGGATGATTAGAGTAGGACTCGCCAACCTCTGGGACTTTTGGTGTTACTGAATAGCGTTCGCCAATTTGGAACTTTTCGTTGTACTTGATGCGACTACGGTATGCGATAAACATTTCATGTGATTCTTCGTCCATGGCAGGGTTAAACCAGACGTTGCCCAGTTTGTCAAAATACATATTGGCGCCACGTGCATTGTTGGTGTTAGCTTGCGCATCATTTAGGAAACGGACATATTCATCATTATTAACTTCGGTATCTGACATATAGAAATCGTGGTTAGGTCCGTTAGGCTGTCCGCCACCAGGTACTATCTTCATGTCTGGACCTGGCCGGCTTGCTGGTAGTATTCTGCCAAACATAGAATCAGTTTGTCCGCCGCTGTAATCACCTTGAGGCGCCTTTGATGTTGGCAAGTTAGTTGATGATGTTGTTCCAGCGAAGTGTGCGCTCCTAGCTCCATCTACTGTTACGGAATAGATGGCGTCGGAACTATCGCCGCCATAGTAAGATGCAAAGGTTAGAGCTGTTCCTGACGGTGAGAAGCGCGCAACAAATCCGTCACCACCACCAGAATATGTTCCTTGTAGTGGATCAACGGTAGGTAGATTGTCTGATGTGGTTGCACCTGCCAAGAAAGAATTGCCAGTAGAGTCAGAGTCAATGGCAAAGCCACGATCATCACCGTTACCTCCAAAGTATGATGAATAGACAGCCTTGGAACCGTTAGGTAGTAGCTTGACTATAAATGCATCACTGTCGCCACCGCCATAAGCTTTTTGTATAGCATTACTACTTGTTTGGAAGTTTCCTGATGATGTTTCGCCAGCAAGGTATATGTTACCAGCTGCATCAACGCTTACACCATTTACACGATCATCATTATTGCCACCAATATACGTCATAAAGCCAACACCATTTCCGCCATGCGGTAGTCTTGCGACAAATCCATCCCAACTGCCGCCGTTAAATTGAGGTGATAGCGCATTTACTACGCCCATATCTGCAGATGATGTTTCGCCTGCAATGATAAGATTCTGATTGTAATCAATAGCGATGGCATTAATAGTATCATTACCACTGCCCCCAAAATAAGTTGAGTAGTCGGTGCTGAAGTCATCATGATTCAGGCGGACAATAAATGCATCCCAAGTATTACCGCGATGACGCTGTTGAAAACCATTCTGTATCGGTATGTCTCCAGATGATGTTTCGCCAGCTAGATATATGTTGGTAGATGAATCAATGGCCATACTGTAAAATCTATCGTCATCACTTCCACCAAAGGTTGATGAGTATATGATGTTTGTTCCTTCTGGTCCTAGAATAGTCAGAAATCCGTTCCATGAGTCATTGATAATGGGCTTTTCGTTACTATTTGTGACAGGGAAGTCTTGAGATAAAGTTTCCCCACAGACATATACATTACCAGCATAATCAGCAGAAACCGCAAAAGCTCTGTCTGTTGATTCGCCACCAATAAAAGATGTATAAATTGGTTTTGAGTCCGCGATACGGAATTTTGAGACGAAGATATCAACATTGTTACGTTGTTTGGGCATGTCTGGATCTGTTGCTCCGAAAATAGGTGAGATCGTGGCACCTGCAACATAAGCAAACCCGTTATTATCAATGGCAATGCTATATGCACGATCAAAGCCAGTACCACCGAGATACGATGCATAGTCAAGTTTAGGGCTGATGATAAGTGGTTTTTGCTTATCATACTCGGGAACATCAAAACCGATAGCATCACCATCCATAAGATAATTGATATCAATAGGTGAGGGGACGCCATCAATTATCTGATAGGCGCGTGGTGCATGTTGCACAAGTTTGCCACCCGTTAAATCCATGACTAGATTACCTGTACTATCTAAACTTGATTTATTTACTCCGTTAGCAACAAAGCTGATATCTTGTGGATTAGCTCCAGGCCAGAGCACATATACAAATTCCATATGGCTTTGGTTGCCGTAGCAGGTAAGATCAATGCCCTCATAGATGTCTGGATATTCAACACTACTGCCGCCTGCTATCCCTGGCATTAAGCTTGTAGCTGTTGCTGAGGTGAAATCAGTTGTTTTGTTAACTGTTGTGTTAAGTGATTGGTTTTTGTAGTCAGGTGCAATTCTTTCTTTTGCAATATCATTTTTGCCGAGAAGATCTTCATGCCAGCGCTGGAAGTTATCTGCAGTATATGCTGCATTCGGATCATCCCCGTTAGAGCCGCTACTTTGATTCGCAGCTCCGCTACCTGTGCTATTGCCAGGGCTGAGTTTACTGCCAATCATGTCAAAGCATACATTCACTTCAGATTCAAGTTCGCAGGCATTAATAGAACCACTATTGCTTGGATGATAGGTGATATTAGTGCCTTGAGGGACGTTTACCTCTGGACGTTTCATTTGCAAACATATTCGGCCGGGGTTAATCTGGATATTGAATCCAGCACCAGCAGCAGAAAAATCAAACTCGCTACAGCCATTCTCATGTCTACAGTCTTCATTAAAGGTCAGGGGCATGTTGTTGAAAGCATTTATAGCTTCATCTTTACCGGTTGGTTGAGATGGGTCTTGATGTGGCGGAGTTGTTCCTTCTGTAGGCTTTGTGTCTGGTATTTTTGGTTGAAACTTACGTTCATATCCACTGGCTTCGCCACGTACTGGTTTTCGTGGTGAGGATACTAGGCGTGCTATTGCGACTTGCTGCTCCTTGGCTAAGTCAGAGCTTACAACATCTGGTAGGATCTGCGAAGATGAGTCTGGTGCGCTAGGTTGGGTAGAGGCATCTTGTAATAAGTTGTCAAAAAATACCCACGCAAGAACAACACCAGCAACCAACATGGTGCCCATGGCTGTAATGAGAATGGCATAAAGTTTATTACTGTTTTTCATATCTCTTGAGGTATAACTATTATTCACGCATTTAAAAGGGAATTATATGATATTTAGCGTAAATATGTCGAGAGTTTTGACGCGATTAAAGTATTCAGCTTAATTTAGAAAGGTATGGCGTGGCTACTGGTTGTAACCACGCCTCATAATTATTATGAAATATCGATAAATTTACTTCCTGGTACATTGCAGATAGGGCAGCTGTCAGGAACACTACCTTCAACGGTGTTACCGCATACAGGGCATACATAGATAGGGGTAGTCGCAAGGTCTTTGCCGGTATTAACTGCTTCAAGTGCCTTTGAATATAGACCGTGATGAATCCCCTCAACTGCCAGTGCGTTCTTGAATGATACTTCGGCAGCTTTCATTCCTTCCTCTTCCGCTGTGGCAACAAAACCAGGGTACATCTTTTCAAATTCGAAACCCTCACCTTCGATAGCTTCTGCTAAGTTTTCAGCAGTACTTTTTACACCACCCATGACACGTAGATGTGCATGTGCATGTATAGTCTCTGCCTCTGCCGCAGCCCTAAATAGTTTTGCCACTTGAGGCAGTCCGTCAGCCTCAGCCTTTTTTGCAAAAGCTAGATATTTTCTATTAGCCTGACTCTCACCAGCGAACGCTTCTTGTAAGTTATCCATTGTGGCCATTATTAGTCTCCTTAATTGTAGGTTTATTTACTGTTTTAGAATGAATCTTTTATCTTAGTAATAGTTTTTCCAAGTAGTGTCGGATGGTTTTCTACAAAATCAGATGCAATATGTGATAACTCCCGCATGTTTAGTTTTCCGGAGCCGGTAACAGGCATCTTTTCGATCTCTAGGTAGTTATGTCGTCGTGGTTTCCATAGATGTGGTATGTCGCTTTTATGTATTACGTGACGTAATGCCGAGGATGTTGTAGCCTCTGCAGTATGTATAACAATTAGCTGCTCGCCGCGTTTATGGTCAGGTGCTGATGCCACAAATATAGAGTGTACAGGGATATCAAGCTCTTTTAGAATGATCTCTTCAATAAGCATGTGCGGCACCATCTCGCCAGCAATTTTACTAAAGCGCGAAATTCGATCATGAATAAAGACAAAGCCATCTTCGTCAATACGAGCTATATCGCCAGTAATGTACCACCCTTCATGTATAACAGTACGAGTTAGCTCTTCATTGTCTAGATAACCAAGCATAACATTTGGACCTTTAACTTCCAGCATACCTTCGCCATTAACAGAAAGCGGTTCACCACTATCGAGGTCAGTTATGCGCATAGCGACTCCCGGTATAGGCTGGCCTATACTCCCGTCTTTATTGCCTAGCTGCGTTACATGATCATTAGCAGGAATATTAGCCGCACCAACAGGTGATAGCTCTGTTGCGCCGTATCCCTCTGTGGGGCGAATCTTAAACTTATCGTTAAATGCATCAGAAATATGCGTTCGTAATTTCTCAGCTCCAGCTATTGCTACACGTAAAGTACGGAAATCATCGTATGAAGCTTTACGAATATAGGTCATCAAGAAAGTAGGGGTGGCAAGTAGAATAGTCAGCTGTTCTTCCCTAACGATTCTGGCAATAGTCTCACCTTCAAGTGGATTAGGGTGGTAGAAAGCAGTAAAGCCCTTTACCAATGGGCACCATAGTGTGGTTGCATATCCGAAAGAGTGGAAAAATGGCAAGATACCGCACATTTTGTCATCACTTTTAAAGTGGTATATTATTAGAAATGATTCAATATTGGATATAATGTTATGGTGCGATAACATGATGCCTTTTTGCTCGCCAGTACTACCCGAAGAAAAGAGTATTGTCGCAAGATCGTCAGAGTCAGGATATTTTTCACCTGCAATAGTACGCGCGTGTGAAAAGATGGCATGTCGCACAGCGTTGAGTTTGTCGAACGCTGTTATAGATTTAATTATATCTTCAATATAGATCAGTTCGGCACTAAGCTCAAGCTTGGGAAGATGGCGCATAACTTTTCGTGACGTGATGACTTTCTTTATATTACATTTGTTGACCGCAACATTAATAGCATCTGAAGAGATAGAGAAATTCATATTAACAGCTACTCGATTACGAATAGTAAGGGCAACATTTGATAATGCGCCAGCAACCGATGCAGGTAGAATGATTCCAACCTTCTCTTCTGGAGCGGTTATGTCGGCAAGCTTCTTCCCTAGCGCAATAGAGGTGATCAAGGTCCTGCCAAAAGTCATGCTTTTCCCCGTAGTATC
>DAOVUR010000205.1 GCA_030632465.1 bacterium
AAACCAGATGTTCTGTTGGCGATGGGGAGCTATGCTTCTTTTGGGCCGGTGCTTGCCGCAAGGTTGTGTCGTGTGCCGGTTGTGCTGCATGAAGCGAATGCTGTGCCTGGGCGTGCGATCAGTCTGTTGTCAAAATTTGCGTCTGTGGTTGCTTTAACCTTTGCTGAATGTTCGCGCTACTTTAAATGCGCTACAGAACTTACGGGGTTTCCTGTACGCGAAGATATCGTCCCTTATTTTCCTAATGACACAGTGCTAAAGAAGGGGCGGGTCACTGTTTTGGTTATGGGTGGTAGTCAAGGGGCACACTGTTTGAACGATATTGGCTCTGACGCAGTATGTAGGCTGGTAGCAGAAGGTGTGGCGATTCAGGTTGTCCATCTGACAGGAGAGGCTGATGCAGAGTATATAGGCGAGAAGTATCTATCTGCTAGTGTGGCACATCTGGTCTTTCCTTTTCTTCAGGATATGGGGCAGGCATACGGTATGGCGGATATAGCAGTATGTCGTGCGGGTGCCTCAACTTGTATGGAGCTAGCTGTATTTGAATTGCCGGCATTACTCGTGCCGTTGCCATCAGCGCGACGCGATCATCAGACTGCAAATGCGAAAGTGTTAAAGGTGGCCGGTGCGGCTGATATGATTGATCAGGATGAGTTTTCTGTAGAGTGGCTAGTTGATTATGTAAAGGGTTTGATAGCTGATGAAGCGTTGTTAGCGGCAAGAAAACGTAGCCTTAAAGAGTTTGCCATGCCAGAAGCTGCTGAAAAAATTGCGGAGTTGGTTGAGAAACAAGTGAAAATTTAAAAGTGAAATGGATGCCGCTCGACGGGATGTTTTGACAGAATGATTTGGAACCCATCCTTCGCTCTTCGAGCTACGGAGGGCGCAGCAGAATGATTTTTTGCTCGACTGAAAAGCTTGGAAGGATTGAGGTGAATATTATGATGAATAAGAGAGTATATATATTGGCTGTTTCTTTACGCGTTGTATTACTGCTGTGTGGGTCAGTGCTGTCGATGAGGGCTGAGCCAGTTGTTACTGAAGATCCGAGCTATAAACTTGAGATATATCGATTGAAGTTTAGTGATTCTGAGTCGGTACTATCTATGCTTAAAGATATTTATATTCACGATGCAAATGTACGTATGGCGGGAACTGGTAGTAAGTTGTTTATTCGTGCATCAAGTGCGCAGCATGCGGAAATTTCAGCTGTAGTAAATGAACTGGATATTAAGCGCAAGAATGTACGTATAGATGTTCAGTTTGTTGGAAGTGGCAGAGATTCTAGTGATGGTGTGGCTATTAAGACTTCTGGTGGCGTGATTTATAATAAAGATGGTGTTTCTGGCAATATCACATTGAAACCATCAATTCACAGTCGCAGTACAACAACATCCAGTAGCACTACGCAGATATTAATGGCTATGAGTGGAACTAGGGCAAGTTTGCGGATTGGAGAAAAAATTCCATATTTGACTTGGATCATGGATTATGGATTTCGCTATGGTCTAATTGCCGCCAATGTTGAGTGGCAAGATGTTGGTTCATTTTTGTCCATAGAACCAACTATTATCGGTGATGGGCCTATGATTAGAGTTCGGTTAGTGCCGGAGCTTAGTGGGCTGGTTGATGGGCATAGGCGTCAGATACGCTTTGTGCAGGCGGCAACAGAGGTTACCGTTCGTGATGGGCAGTCGGTGCAGATAGGTGGCGCAAACCAGAGCTCAGAGTTTCTTTCACGGTTTTTGGTTGGAATTGATAGGCAGGGTAGTAGTTCGGCGCTGAGTATTGTGCTTACACCACGGATTATGGATGATCGTGCGATGAGTTATGATGGTGGAACGATGAAAAATGTGCCGACCCGACCTAAAGGGTGGTAGGGTTTGTGTATGGGTGCGTGAGGGTAGTAAATCGGCACTCTGATGCTGATTAAGAACAGCTATGGAAAGCTGTTTTACTGGACGACTTCTTTTGTCATTAATTCTTATTGTCATAAGAGTGAGATATTCGGTAATGTGTACACAATTATTTACAGAGATTTTATATTAGGAGAGCAATGGATACGCAGGTTTATGGGAAGATTTTAAGTGGGGATGAGGAGAGTGTTAAGCTTTCTTCTGATAAGTTGTTGGCTCAGTCGGTAGATCTAGAGATTCCGTCAGATCCAGAGAAGGCTTTTTCTGAGTATCAGACAACAATAGGTGGACATGTCTCAGTTTCTGGGCCTGGCACATTTTCGCGGAAAGAGCAGAGTCGATTAGTTTTTGAGCCTTCGGAAGAGTCTGGTTGGTGGATTGATCGTGTTGATCAGGCTGATTCTTTGAATATTGGCGTGGGCATTGGAAATGTATGGACGACGGCACGTAATATCGTTTTGCGTAGTGGTTCAGCACATAATTATCTGCGTATGGTGGAGCATATTATTGCGCTGAGAGTCGGGATGGGGTTAGACAATGTTCTTTTGCGTCTACGTTCTGGTGATCCGCCTTTATTTGATCGTAGTAGCATGGATCTTGTTGAAGGTGTTGAGGATATTGGTATTGTTGATACTGATAAGAAGGCTATTTATGTTGGTGTTAAGGAACCGGTTACTATTGTTGGACCGAATGGTAGTTTTTTGACAATTTTGCCTCCAGAAAATGGCTCACGTGAACTTTATGTTGATTGTGCGGTTGATTTTAAGACTGCTATAGGGAAGCAGCGAATCAAGTTTCCGGTTAATCGTGATACGTTTAGGACAGGCGCTTTTGCACGTACTAATGCACCGCTTTCGATGATGATCTACTGTAAGACTGTAGGGCAGTTGTTTGCTGACACTAGGCATTTGGGATATACGACTAGAAATATCCTTATTGCGGGGCCTTGGGGGTATGTTAATGCGCCTAGGCTAATGCATGAGGGGAAAGCGATGGAAGCTGTTTGGCATCGCGCGACGCTTGATTTGCTGGCGGCAATAGCTTTGATTGATAAAGGTCGGCTTGCTGGAACAATTATTTCTTATAAGGCTGGGCACGCACTTGATGTTGATATGGTTGCTGCGTTGTATCGTGACGATATGCTTGAAGAACTATAAAGCTGAATGACGAACAAGGATTAACGAACCGGCCCTTCGGCTCCGCTTCCGCCGTCGCCAAAAGGCTATGGCGGGACAAGCAGGGACCTACACTCAAGAGGACAAAAAGAAAAAATGAACATTCAACATTCAGCATCCAGCGCCCAACGCTCAGCATCCAAGAAAAAAATAACGGCAAGTGCTAGTGATAAGGGGCGGCGGATTGATGTGTGGCTGCATGAGCAGCTGCCGGAGTTTTCACGATCGCGCATTAAAGCGTTAATTAAGTCTGGTGAAATTACGGTTGAGGGAGTACGCCTTACTGCTCATACGAATGTGACTACTGGAATGTTGGTTGATATTAATGTGCATGAAGCTGTTGAAACAGACCTCGTCCCTGAGGATATACCGCTGGATATTCTTTTTGAAGATCATGATCTTATTGTGGTGAATAAACCTGCTGGTATGGTGGTGCATCCTGCGCCTGGCCATGAAACTGGTACCCTAGTGCATGCGTTGCTTTTTCATTGTCATGATATTAAGGGGATAGGCGGCGAGCTCCGCCCCGGTATTGTGCATCGTCTCGATAAGGACACTAGTGGTGCAATTATAGTGGCGAAGAATGAGCATGCGATGGCAAATTTGTGTGCACAGTTTAAGAACCGTGAGATCAGAAAAGAGTACTCAACAGTTGTCTATGGTGTACCAAATCCACCGACAGGAACGATAAATACGTTGATCGGGCGTAGTGTTCATGATCGAAAGAAGATGTCTGTTACCTCACCAGTGGGTCGTGAATCTGTGTCGCACTATGAACTGCTTGAAGCTTTTGAGGCATCCAGTTTTTTGCAGGTGCGTATAGAGACTGGGCGT
>DAOVUR010000223.1 GCA_030632465.1 bacterium
AATGATTATCCACGTTCAAGTTACACAACAAAAGCAACCTTACTTCTTAGTGAAGCATATTCCGAAATGGCCAAGAATGAAACTGATACAAATAAACGTATTGGCATCTTTAATAAAGCTGTTGAGGCGCTTATTAGGTCACGAAGCTTTGAAAAATTACCAGAGGGACATGCCCGTCTTGATGTTGAGCTTTCTAGAATTTATAAACGTAAGTATGATGCTGAGTTGGAGTATGGGGATAAGACTAAAGCGGCGAGATACCTAAATGAATCTATTGCAGCTTATCAGAAGCTGATACTGTTCGGAAATCCGGAAGCGGCAGGAGTTACAAAATATATAGAAACTGCATATGCAGAATGCCTACCACTACTACTGGAGACTGAGCGCTGGAGTGATGTGATGGAAGATAGTGCGGCTTATATAAAAACATATCCAAATGGTAAGAATATACGTGCAGTTCGTAGTATACGTGGTAAAGCTAAGGTGAAGTTGGCTTCACAAGGGAATTTTTCGAGTCCAACTGCAGCTGAACCAGAGGAAGATACTGAACCGGAAGAGTCAACAGCAGTTGTAGAACCAACTGTGGCAGAAAAATCTACTGAATCGACAGGGAAATAAGGAGAGTAATAAAAATGAAAAGACAAAAAATATATAATGCCCGGTCGAGCAAGACCGTTTTGATCATGGCGGTTATGTTATGTGCCGCAGCTAGTCAGACTTTTGCCATAAAAGGAACCATTATAAAATCTGCAAATAAAGATCGTACTAGTGGTGATATTCGTTGGCAGGCATCGAGTAAGAAATATCTTATTACCACCAAGGATGGTATTACAATGACGCTTAAGCCGTCGCAGGTTGACAGAGTTATTGTTAGGAAACCAGCTAGCTTTGATAAGGCGAAAAGGGATGTTCTTGCTAAGCGTTATGCTGTAGCGCTACCAGTGTTGCAGAAGATCATGAAGGATTATAGAATGATGGGGTGGGATGTTAAGGCAACACGCTATGCTGCAGAAGCTCAGCTTGGGCTAAAAAATCCAACTAAGGCTATTTCTCTTTGTCAAACATTGATAGAGAATAATCCTAAGGCTGCATATCAGGGTGAGTTAGCAGAGATTTATTGGCGCGCGTTAGTGGAGGCTGACAGGAAAGCAACTTTACGTAAGGTGATGGCGAAAGCTATTAAAGAGGGACCACGTGATTTGGTGCCGTTGATTCAGATTCGACGTGCTGATGTGGATATGAAAGCAGAGAAATATGAGGATGCATTGATAGATGGTTATCTACGCACGGTATTTTTCTTTAAAGAAGATAAAAAGTATATGCCAGAAGCGCTTTATAAGGCTGCGCAATGTTTTGATCAGCTGAATAATCCTGCTAAGGCAGAGTGGTGTCGTAAAGAGCTTACGACGGGATTTCCAAATAGTGCATATGGTAAAAAAATCGCATTGGGTAATTAAGTTTTAAAATGGAGAAAGAAATGAAGAAAAGTCTATTAGTTGTTCTTATGCTTGCTGTTGCAGGTCTGTTTATTGTCACAAACTCTGCTATGGCTCAAGATGCAGCACCAGCTGCTGATGTTCCTGCTGGTACACTTGAGGCTACTGACGGAGGCGCTATGCCACCGGTCGCCCAGAAGGACTCATCAGGTAGTTTTATATCTGTTGTTATTGGTGGTGGAGCTTTAGGTATTATTTTATGGCTTTCACTGTTTGGTGCTGGTGGTCTTTCTGTATATTTTGTGGTGGACTGTTTTATTACTGTTAAAGAGAAGCGTATCATGCCTGAAACCCTCGTGAATAGTGTTACCGAGGCCATGAATGAAGGTGATCTGCTGAAGGCAATGGAGCAGTGTGAAAATGAACCAGGCGCAATGGCTAACATATTGATTGCTGGATTTAGTCATGTAGAAGAAGGTTATGAAGTTATCCAAGAGTCAGTAGCTATGGCGGCTGATATTGAGACTGAGCGTCTCATGCAGAAGCTTACTTGGCTTTCTGTTGTAGGTAATATTGCTCCTATGCTTGGTCTTCTCGGAACTGTTCAGGGTATGATTGCTGCGTTTTCCAGTTTGGGTGAAGGTGCGCCAGATGTAGGTGTTTTGGCTATGAATATTTCACAGGCTCTATATACAACAGCGGGTGGTTTGACTATTGCTGTTCCTTGTGTGACGTTTTATTATGTATTCCGTAATACAGCGAATAAGATTATTCTACGCATGGAAGCTATGACTATGGAGTTGATCAAGGATCTACGTAATGTAGAAGTTGTTGACGAATAGAATATACTTTAATTGAACTACAATTTCTTCCGGAGAATGAAGTATGGGACGCAGACACAAAGGTGATAATGCAGGTTGTGAAGTCGACATGACTCCCATGATTGATGTCGTCTTCCAGCTTATTATCTTCTTTATTGTAACCATGAAAATGGAACAAGATATAAATGAAGATATTAAGCTTGCGGATGCTGTGCATGGGCCGATCATTGAAGAGTTAATTCCTTCCACTATTGTTATTGAAGTTAGTCGACATGGGCGAATCTCGATACATAATGCGCAGTTAACTCGGGCAAAATTTAAGAATATTATGATTTCTAGGCGAAACAGAATGGGAGTTTTCCCTGTTCTTATTCGTGGAGACCATCGTGCAAGACACGAGGATATCCGTGCTGTTATGGATATATGCACCGAGGTGGGAATCTGGCGTATCAATTTTGCGGCAACACAAGAAGATAAAACCAAAGGCAATGACTAATTATGCGTAAAAAAGCACGAAATAAAGGTGACGCTGCCAAGCTGGAAATGACACCGATGATTGATGTTGTTTTCCAATTGCTTATTTTCTTTATTGTTACATTGAAACAGGAAGATATACTTTCCCATCTTGATGTTTCACGACCAGCACCATCTGATGCTCCGCCACCAGAAGTGCAGCCAGAACTATTAACCATTATGGTTTACCGTGATGGTTATATCATGAATGGTAGGCGTATATCGCATAAGTCTCTTGATAAGCGTCTCACAAAAATCTCCACCTACAGTAAAGATGTCTCTGTAGTTATCAAATGTATGCCGGATTCTCCGCATGCTAAATTGATTGCACTGCTTGATATCTGCGCCAAGACAGACCTGACAAACCTATCTGTATTTAGTATGTAATGGTATTATGGTTAATGGTTAGCTGTTAATTATTGGTGGTTGGGTGCGTATATCCCCGTGGTTGATATTCTTATGAAATCTATTTTAGCTGTTCTACCTATTATTATCGTTATGGCTGGTTGCAAAACCGTGGAGCCTAAGCGTGTGATTGTAGAGCCTGGTTTTAGGGATTATGCAATTATTACATATCATCCTAAGTTTTCCCAAGCAGCGGAGGAGGATAGATTATTGATTCGTTTGGAGTTGAGCGGGTCGGCACTTCTCTCATGTATCCAGGGCCGTAGCAGTAGGGTTCGTAGTTCATGGTGGTCTGATTCTGATAAGGATAATTGGGATGACTATTCATCTGACCGTCTTTTTCTTAGCGAAGAAGAGCTTAAGACGACTTTGCAGGCTATAGCTGATCTTGGTATTCTTGATCGTAAGAGGCGGGGTGATCATCGTACGGATGCATTA
>DAOVUR010000035.1 GCA_030632465.1 bacterium
ATGAAAACCTTATTGATTTCACAAGAGGTTCAATTGATACTAGGCCGCTGGTAATGTATGGGTCTGGCACTATTCTTCTTCTGTTTCTATCGGTTAAAATCATGGAGTTGCAAAAATGGAAATAGCCGACAATAAAAAAACAGTTAAGCAGGGTGTTGGTAAGCAGTGTGGATTACGGTTTGCTGTTAAAATTAATATGCTGGTTTCTATTATATTGGCTATAGTCGCTGTTGTGTTAGTGAACTATATCTCTTCTCTATATCATGTACATTTCAATATTAGCACGAGTGATTACTATGCACTTTCAGAGAAGAGTAAAAGTCTTATTAGTGAGTTGCCTGGAGATGTTCAGTTGGTCATGTTTTTCAGGAAGAGTAATCCACTTTTTGATGATGTAAAGAATCTGCTTAGAGAGTTTAATTATGAGGCGGAAAAACAGAAGAAGGTTCGGCTAAAGATTACTTTTGTTGATCCTGAACGTGATTTGGCTGAAGTGCGTAATCTTAAACAGAAATATGGGTTGGATCAGATTGATACTATTCTGCTTGAATATAATGGTAGAACAAAATATATCGAAGCTAGTGATATGACACTTCGTAAACCTGAGCTGACGGCAAGAGGCCCTGTGAGTAGGATTGTCGGGTTTCGTGGTGAAGAGATGATTTCATCCGCAATTATGAATGTTGTCTATACGAAACGCCCAGCTGTATATTTTCTTGCTGGACATGGCGAGCACTCTCTTAATGACACGAGAAAACAAGTTGGCTTGTCGTCGTTGGGATACAAAGTTGTCCATGATAATATAGAGGCTTATACGTTGGTTCTGACCAAGCAGGCGGGGGTTCCGAAAGATTGTGCAGCTTTAGTTATTATCGGGCCTACAAAAAAGATATCTCCATCAGAGATAGATATGATCGCAACATATCTAGAACAGGGTGGCCGGCTTTTGTTGTTGCTGGATCCTAGAGCAGAAAGCGGTCTTGAACCGCTGTTGCGGACATGGAATGTTAAACTTGAACAGAATATGGTTGTTGGCCTGACGTTAACTGGTCGAGAAACATTGATTATAAATTATGGCAGTCATCCTATTACTGAGAACTTTAGAAATGTAACTACTATGTTTTATCTGCCACGTTCGGTTGAGCCTTTGGTCACGCCAGACAAGGCTGATCGTGCAGCTGATCGTCCACATGTCACAGTGTTAGCCGCTGCAGGGAAGGAAAGTTGGGCTGAAGTGAGTCTTGATCAGCGGCCATTCAAGTTTGATAAAGATAGCGATCGCAAAGGACCTATATCTGTGGCGGTAGCGGTGGAGCGTGGGTCGGTTAGTGGTATTGATTTAAAGATTACGCCTACTAGGCTTGTTGTGTTTGGCGATTCATATTTTATTTCTAATGGAGCATTGGCTAATGGTATTGGTGGAAATATTGATATCTTTATGAATTCACTGAACTGGTTGTTGGAGCGTTCTAGTATGTTGAATATTGGCCCTAAGGTTCCTGGTGAATTACGTTTAGAGATGAGTTCTACACAATTACGGAATTCATATATACTTGTGGCCATTGCTTTGCCAGGAATAATTGCACTGTTTGGTGTTGTTATAGTATGGATACGGAGACGCTAGTGAAATTTAAAACAACACTTTTTCTTTTTATCACTGTCTGTTTGTTGGGCTTGTCTGTCTGGGTACTGAATATACTATCTAGCAGTAGTGGTCATGATTTAGTTGAAAATGATAGAATATTTCATTCTAGTCTTAGTAGTACAGATCTTCTTCTTGTCAATTCTACCAACTTGCAGATTCAATGTGAAAAAACTGGTTCAGAATGGTTTTTTGTGCGGCCATTAACTGCAAGAGCTAATACGGAGAAGGTGAAACATTTAATTAATTCACTTGAGACAACAGAGTATGTTGAGACCATTACGTTATCGCAGCGTGTTAATAGAGAGTTAGAATTAGATGATTTTGGGTTTAATAGTTTTAGTCCGAAACTTGTTATTGGTAGTGGCACAAATCGCTGCAGTTTACTTTTAGGAAATAAGTCACCAATGGGTGATCTTGCATATATGAAGTTTGCGCATGAAGATGATATCATGGTTGTGCGATCTACTGTCCTAGATGTTCTGCCCAAAAATATTGAACTGTTACGCGACAGGATTATTATGCCAGGTACAACAGTACGTACATCTAAATTAATGATACAAAAAGGCGGCAGTTTTATCGAGTTGTCGCGAGATGATAAGAATGATTGGAGCATTGAACAACCTCTTCAGTTTAGCGCGGATAATGCTATTGTTGATGGTATGTTGGATCTGCTGTATCAATCTGGGATTGAGGCTTTTGTATGGGATAAACTTAATAAGTGGAATGACTCAGAAGCAACTGCTGGTGCTTCAGGTGATGATATATCTGCGCGTAATAATAGGTACTGCTTAACGCCAGATCTAGCAACTGTAACAGTTAAGATTTGGCTTGCGGGCAATAAAAGTGGTACTGAACTGATGCTGGGTAAGTTTACTGACGAAAGTAAGAAACATGTGTATGCAAAGCTAAGGGGTAATGATTCGATATTTACCTGTAGTGCTGAATTGACTGATATATTTAATATTGTGTCTATTAGTGAATTGCGCAATAGGAATTTGATACATCTTCCTTATGATAAAATTAATGAGCTTTCCTTCTGTTATAATGATGAGAAACTCACCTTACGCAAAGATAAGGCAAGTGGTTGGATGATGCTGGAGCCTGTGAAGTGGAAGGCTGATGATAAAGTTGCGGATGCAATGGTGAAAATGTTGTTAAGCTTTAAAATAGAAGAGTTTGTAGCAACAACGGCAACCAATGCCATAGCAGTAAAGCCTATGGCGATAGCTGAAATATGTTTAAGCACCGTTCCTGATAACGTATTGACGAATGGTGTGTCTGCTTTGGGGGATGCCGAGGGGGAGACAAAAGTCACTCAATGTATATTGATGTTACAAGGCAAGGACCGGAAAATAGAAAATGTTATTGCCCGATATGAGGATGACAAAGATAATTTACTCAAGCTTAATGTAATTACAAAAGATATGTTTTATAAGAATCTTACCGAGCCACTATTCTTCAGAGATCGGCGCATGTTATCGTTAGATAAGAAAAGTGTTGTTAGGATTGAGGTTAATATTAACGGAAAATCTAAGGTCGTAACAAAGAGCAAGGACGATACATGGCATGCTGATGATCCGAAGATAAGCACCGTTAATAAGGATGCAGTCGAGATGCTTCTTTTGATAGCCGCTAATATGCGTGCGCTTAGGATAGAGAGTGATAATATTAAAAAGCCTGAGGCATACGGACTTGATCAAATCACTACCTCTGTGACTTTTGGGCTGAGTGGCGAAGATGGTATCCGGAAAATAGTGCATCTAGGTTTTAAGGCAGGCACAGATGGAATCTACGCAAGAATACAAGGTGAAGATACTGTCTTTGTGATATCAACAGAATTATTATCTTACTTAACCATGGACGTATACTAATTAAAATCTCACGTTTTCTACGATTTATATATAGATTTACTGTCAGAGCAGCTGTTTGTAGTCTGTTGTGTGCGCTTGCGGTCTTAATCTACATGCACGTGGTAGGTGTGCCAGAAAAATTGGCCAACTACTTGCTGTCAGAAGCATCAACTCCCAATCTGGCCATTGAGGCTGATTCTGTTCGTATAGATTTGATTCGTGGGATTATCGCTAAACCTGTGAGGATTTATCAGAAACGCGTGGTTGCACCACCAGTTATGGTCGCGGATACAGTACAGATAATGATAAATCCATTTTTGTTAATACTGAAAAAACAGCCTGTACAGCATGTGCGCATTGTTGGTGTAGAATTTAAGAACAGTATTCAGAAAGAACATAGCCGAAAGCAGGGGGATAAAGGTGTTCATGAAGATGTGGAGTTCAAGCTGGAGGTTGTTGATACTATCTGGCGTGACGTGCGCATAAATTCATTTATAGGAACCCTCAAGGTACTAGAAAATGGGTGGAGTATTGAGGATTTCACAACAGTGCTTGCCGGTGATGAGATGACAGGGCGCGTGTGGGGCGATGTTCTTTACAATAAAACCAAAAGAGTGGTGTCAGGTGCGGTAAATACAAAACTTGATCCGAATATCCTGATTCCATGGTTTGAAGTATGGAATATGAAGTTTTTATCGATGCTGATGCAACGATTCGAAGTGAACTCAATAAAACCATACTGCTCTGGCACGTTCTCTAAAGAGATTGAAAAAGGTGGGCCGCTAGCAATAGATTGTCATATAGAGTTTGAGGATGGGCTGTATCGCAATGTTTATCTTTCTAAGGCAGTGACTGAACTGAAGATAGTGGCTGGTGGTGGAAAGAAATCAGTCGTCACCCTAGATCCATTAATTGCTAGCTGTTATGATGGCACAGCGAATATTAAGCTGGTTATAGATACAGGCGCACAGAAGGTTTCGTTTGATGGAGAGTTGAAGGATGTGGACCCAAAAGATGTATGTGGATATATAGGAATATTAACAAATGGTTTTTTCGATGTTATCAAGATGGAGTCGCCGCTTATTGCGAATGCATCGGGTGCATTTAATTATGGGCATAGAGACAAGACTGACTTTACTGTTGCTATAGAATCGAAGCGTATATACGCCAATAAGCTTTATGCTGAGGATGTGCAGTTTACATTGCGCGGCAGTGGTGTAACCAACTATATTGAAAACTTTAGTGGGGATATGTGTAATGGCAAGATAGTTGCGGATGGCTATGTCTTTACTGCCAATAATATCGTAGCAACCAATAAAGGTGGTTATAAATATAATATCAATCTGACGGATGTGCGTTTTGATGAATTAATCAGAATACTCGGTACAGGGAAGTCACATGGTTATAGTGGGAGGATAGCGCTCAATACTGAGCTGTATGGGGTTCTGAATAATGATTTCTTATCTACAATGGAAGGTTCAGGGCATGTTTCTGTTGATAAAGGGGAGGTGTTTTCGTTACCCATATTTGGTGGATTATCTAGGTTCATGACAAAAGCTATACCAGGCTTGGATTTTGTGTTGCGACAATCTGATGCCTCTGCTGATTTTGTGGTTGGTAATGGTAAGGTGACTACGGATAAACTTCATATAGATGGTGATGTTCTTAGTCTGACTGGCGATGGTAGCTACTATTTTGATAAAAAACTAGATTTTGAGATTAGAGTGAAGTTGCTTAAAAGTCATACATTTGTTGCAAAGGTGATTGGTACTATTACTTATCCGATAAGTAAGCTTTTTGAGTTTAAGGTTGGTGGCACATTGGATGAGCCTGAGTGGCGTCCAGTGAATTTTTCTAGTGAAATACTTAAGAAGCTGGGACTAAAAAAAGATGATTAAATTTTATGTTAAGACATATGGCTGTCAGATGAATGTGCGAGATAGTGGATTAGTGAAAGCTCTGCTCATGCAGCATGGATATACGGCTGTTGATACAGAGGAACAGGCTGATCTGATTATTATCAATACGTGTAGTGTTCGTGGCAAGGCTGAGGATAAAGCTCTTGGCAAATTGAGGTTGATGACTATAACTAAAAAAAATAATCCAGCTAGAATGGTTGGCGCCATCGGATGTATGGTTCAGAGACTTGGTGAGAGTATATTTGATAATGTGCCGTTGCTGGATTTTGCTGTTGGACCAAATAGAATAACAGCTATCCCAGGAATAATTGATGCCATTAAAGCTGGGCAGGGTCCTATATGTGATGTTGGCCTAGATAAAGGTAGTGAAGAGGAACTCTCTGCACATGCTGAGTCAGGTATATCTGCATTTGTAAATATTCTCTTCGGCTGTAATAGACGCTGTACCTACTGTATTGTTCCATCAGTGCGGGGGGCAGAGTGGAGTCGGCCGGCGAAATCTATTGTTGATGAAATCAAAGTGTTGGCAGAGAATGGGATCAAAGAGGTTACGCTGTTGGGACAGAGTGTTATGGCATACGGGAAAAGAAATGATGTGTTCCCAGAAGATTACAAATCTCCACATGGTTATATGGAGCCTTTAAGTCGTTTGTTGGAAGAGGTGAATGACATTAAAAGTATTAAGCGTATTCGATTTACTTCAGGGCATCCTAGTGGTTGTACTGCTGAGTTGGCTCAGGCAATGGGGGAATTGGCGAAAATATGTGCGCATATGCATTTACCAGTACAGTCAGGCTCTGATGCTATTTTAAAAAGAATGCGACGCGGTTACACTGTTGCTGAATATAAGGCTGCAGTTTTGCGCTTGCGTGATGTTATGCCTAGTATAGCTATTACTTCCGACGTGATCGTAGGTTTTCCAGGCGAGACAGATCAAGATTTCGAGATGACACAGGCATTAATGAACGAGATAGACTTTAATAATACATTTATCTTTAAATACTCTACTAGACCAGGAACGCCAGCGGCAGAATGGGAAGATGATATTACTGATGAAGAAAAGATGAGGAGAAATCAGATTCTTTTAAAAAATCAGGATGATCGAGCAAATGCTATAAGTAATGCTCTTGTGGGACAAACGGTTACAATATTGGTGGAAGGTGTAAGTGCCAGAAATGAAGATCGTTGGATGGGGCGCACAGAAGCCAATACAATAACTGTGTTCGAAAATGATGGCACTGTGCAGGTTGGTGATTTAATAAAAATTCATGTTAATAGAGCAACAATCTTTACACTTTACGGGAAAATTGTTAAATAGATAAGATCTTAAAGCATTCGAATAGTGCTGAAACTGATTTATAAGGAATATTTATGACCATTCTTGCAAAAATATCATTAATTACAGGCGTTGTTTTTATGCTGTTGCATTTACCATGTCTGATAAGTCCAAAACTATCGCGTCAGTTTCTTTTCAGTTTTTCTAGGAACAAACCTCTTGGATGGATTCTTACGGCCGTTAGCATAGTATGGGCGGCGTACCTTCTTAATCAAGTTCCGTTAGGTAAGTTTGATATCGCAAAAGATTATCTTATGATATTAACGCCAGTAGCCATTGGACTGATTGTTTTCTTTATGGATGAACTATTAGCTGCAAGGGCATTGGGAGGGTTGTTTATACTTATTCCTGCTCCTATGTTGGTTGCCGCACGAACATCTGATTCTACCTTAAGGCTAATTATAGTGCTGATTGCCTATTCTATAGTGATTATTGGTATTATATTTGTTCTTAATCCATATAAACTACGAAAGTTATTTGTTAAGGTGTTAGCTTCAGAGGGATCAACCAGGATTATTGGTGCAACCGGGGCTGTAGTTGGGTTGTTGTTAATAGCATTAAGTCTCACTGTATATTAATACGCTCTTATGTAGTGATACTGGAAATATATTAATAGTTTTTTAATAATATTAGTAATGGAGAATAATCTTGAAAATAAATGCATTTAGAGCAGTTAGGCCAACCGCAGAATTGGCTGAAAAAGTAGCTAGTGTTCCGTACGACACAATTAATCGTGAGGAAGCCGCTGAGCTTGCTAAGGATAACCCACTTAGTTTCTTGCGTATTATTAGAGCCGAGATAGAGTTGGCTGATGAGGTTGATATACATTCGGATGAGGTTTATAAACATTCGGCCGCCAACCTCCAAAAGTTTCTTGCTGAGGGAACACTTGTGACAGAGGATGAGCCATCGTTCTACATCTATCGCCAGGTTATGAATGGCCATAGTCAAAGTGGTATTGTCTGCTGTTGTCATATTGATGATTACGAGAATAATATTATTCGTAAACATGAGCACGTGCTTACCGCAAAGGTTGCCGACAGAACTCATCTTATAAAGGAACTTAATGCTAATACTGGGCCTATCTTTCTTACCTATAGAGATAGTGCAGATATTGATGCCCTTGTTGAGTCGGAGGAGGTAAAGGAACCGCTGTTTGATTTTGTTTCGGAAGATGATGTGAAGCATACAGTATGGAAAGTTGCTGATTGCGAACTGCTGTATCGACACTTAGGTGATGTGCCGCTGGCTTATGTTGCTGATGGTCATCATCGTGCCGCTAGTGCTGTTAGTGTGGGACAGGAGAGGCGTGCGGCTAATTCTGACCATAATGGTGATGAAGAGTACAATTGGTTTGTTAGTGTTTTGTTCCCGGCTACACAGCTCAAGGTGTTGCCATACAATCGTTGTGTTAGTGATCTGAACGGCATGAGTACGGAGGCTTTCCTTGATGTTGTGAAGTCACGGTTTAATTTTGATATGCAAAATGCGCCAGAGCCATCTGAACGCGGTGCTGTAAGTATGTATATTGCAGGAGAATGGCATTCTTTCCGTTGGGGTGGCAAAACAGATATGCTTGATGCTGATGTCTTGCAAGACCAGCTGTTGGCACCAATACTCGGTATTGAGGATCCCAAAACAGATAAACGAATAAGTTTTATTGGTGGAATACGTGGTACTGATGAGCTTGAACGACTTGTTGATGCAGGTGATTTTCAAGTTGCCTTCTCTATGTATCCTGTTGCTATTGAGCAGGTGATGGGGGTATCTGATGATGGGCAGGTTATGCCACCTAAAAGTACTTGGTTTGAACCTAAACTGCGGTCAGGTCTCTTTGTTCATTCATTGGCAGATTGATCATCCGTGATATTCGGGTAGTAAGTTTCCGGGTATTTCGGATAGCAGAGGTAGCTCTTTATCTTTGTCTGATATAATGCTGGATAATGTTGGCCACTCTATGCCGATTGCTGGATCAGACCATAAGATACCTCTGTCGGAATCAGGTGAATATGTATCAGTGCATTTGTAAATAACATCAGCTTTTTCGCTAAGTACACAGAAACCATGAGCAAGACCTTCTGGTATATATAGCTGCTTGCGGTTTTGGTCTGACAAGTTGAGGCCAACCCATTTACCGAAGGTTGGTGAATTTTTACGTATATCAACTGCAACATCAAATACTTCACCCCATATTACAGAAACAAGTTTTCCTTGTGTATGTGGTAGCTGGTAGTGTAGGCCTCGTAATGTGCCTTTTGTGGAGTGTGAATAGTTGTCTTGGACAAAATTATCAGACAGTCCTGCCTGCTGATAAAGCTCTTTATTGTAGGTTTCCATGAAGAATCCACGATCATCGTCATATACTTTTGGCGAAAAAATAAGGACTCCGAGTATATCTGTTGTTTCAACCTTTAATCTCATGAACACTCCACTTGAAATAAAATTAGTAACTAATGCATAACCTAAAGTGACAGAAACGATTTGCACTTTAAGGTTGTTGGAGATATAACAATGTCATATTAGTCCTGTTGATGCAATGTGAATATAGATATGGTGTGAGAAATTACTTGATTTAGGAGCATGATAAGGTAGTGTGATTGGCTATGAAAAGAACTGAAAAAACTCAATTAGTTATTATTGGTGCAGGTGCTGCGGGATTAATGGCCGCAGCACATGCTGGAGAGTTTGGTTTGTCTACATTATTGCTAGAAAGAAAGCATCGTGCAGGAAGCAAGTTGTTGATGTGCGGTAATGGGCGATGCAATCTAACTTCTGATTTAAGTGTTAATGATATGTTAAGTGCTTTTGGTTCTGAGGTGTCACCATTTCTTACACCTGCCATTTCGGCATTTAGTGCGACTGACCTGCAACAATGGTTTAAACAGAATCGTCTACCTGTCATGCGTACTAATGATGGCAAGATATTTCCTGCATCGGAGCGAGCCTCAGATGTTGTACACTGTTTTACTGATAAACTACGTGATACCGCGATACCTATGTGCCTCAATGCGCCTGTTGAGCGTATAGAGAGAATTGATGGTGGCTTTGAAATTCACGCAAGTAATTTTAGTGTTACAGCAGAAAAAATTCTGATAACAACAGGTGGTATCAGTTATCCCAAAACTGGTAGCGTTGGTGATGGGCAGCGTTTTGCACTTGCACTGGGACATCATGTAACGCCATATCGCCCCGGATTGGTTGGTGTAGCGTGGCAGGATGAATGGCTAACAAGTAATCTTGCAGAGCGCTTTGAAGGTTGTAAGGTCCGCATCTTTGATGGTGATAAGTTTATTGCTGAAACACGTGGCTTAGTTGAGTGTGAACGCTGGGGATTAGGTGGTGGAGCTATTCTGAATGCGACTCGTATTTTATCACGAAATAATGCACGGAATCCAGCCATTGAAATTCTAATAAAAAATGGAACTCATCCGATTCGTATTGATGATCTAAGGACGCGTCCCTTAAAAGAAGCGATGGTAACAGTCGGCGGAGTCGTTATGGATGAGGTTAATCCAGCAACAATGGAATCAACAATTACACCAGGTGTTTATTATGCCGGTGAAGTACTTGATATTGATGGACCAACAGGTGGCTTTAATCTTACAGCTGCCTTTGCTACAGCTCGTCTGGCGATTAAAACTATTGCTACTGATGCTGGTTTGAAACAAAAAAAGAGTGTTAGTTCTTCACAAGAAAAACGTGATAAATGGAAGAAAAAACATAAGGGCTCTTCTGACAGGGCACAATCTACACGTTCAAAAAACAAACCACACAAGAAATTATCTTATACCGAAGAGAAACGCCAGCACTGGTCAAAACGTAAAAAGTAACTGAACTATTAAGGCCTTATACTTTGTATTTGGTGCATAAGGCTAGATTATATGGGAAGGTATGGTGACCTTCCGAGGGAGCTGTGCACCGAGCGTAGCTCTAGCCCTGTTTCGCTACTTGCCTCACGGAGATATAGGTAGTTATTTTCATGACCCAAGGCGTGTTACGGCTTCAGGGGATATTAGTTGCTCAAATTCTGTTTTGGTTAATATTTGGTTCTCGAGAATAACGGTTTTTATCGGAACATTTCTCTCTGTAGCCTCTTGCGCGATTGCTTCTGCTTGATCATAGCCGACTGTATCTATTAGTGCTGTTAGGATTGCGGTTGCCCCATGAACGTGTTCTTGGCATTTTTTACGGTTAACTGTGATTCCTTTGACGCAGTACTCAGCAAGTATGTGGCAGGAGTTGGAAAGCAGAGTTATACTTTCTAGTAGTTTATCGGCTATTAGCGGCAGAAATGCATTTAATTCCAAATTACCGGCAGAGCATGCCTGGGTAATAGTGCTATTATTCGCCATGATGCTCATTGCTGCCTGTGAGACTGCTTCAGGAATGACGGGGTTAATTTTACCTGGCATGAGTGATGATCCTGCCTGACGTGGCGGTAAGTTGATCTCACCGAAACCAGCATGTGGACCAGATGACATTAATCGCAAGTCGGAACAAACTTTTAGCAAGTTAGAGGCACAAGCATTAAGAATGCCGCTTACCTCTACAAAAGAATCGTTATTTTGTGTGCACTCAACTAGGTTTTCGGCACGAGCTAACCCTATGCCGGTTATCTGTTTCAGGTTGTTTACGACATTAAAAATATACTTTTTTGGTGCTGTTAGTCCGGTACCGATAGCTGTGCCGCCTAGATTGACTACACGTAGCCGCTCTTCACATTTAAAAATACGCCAGCGATCACGGGAAAAGGCTTCGGCATAGGCTGACATGGTGCGACCCATTGTAGTGAGCACAGCATCTTGAAGTTGTGTCCGACCTACCTTTACAATATCAGCAGTCTCTTTTTCTTTTTCCTGAAATGCTTCAAGTAGATTGATTATCTCTTTTTCCAACAGGCGCAGTTCGTTTATGGCTGCAATTTTTAGTGCTGTCGGGTAGGTGTCGTTGGTTGACTGATGCAGGTTAATATCTTCGAGTGGGTGAATAACATCGTAAGAGCCTGCTCCTATAGTTGATAGTGCCAGTGCGCGGTTAGCTATAACTTCGTTTACGTTCATATTGGTTGAAGTGCCTGCGCCGCCCTGTAATGCATCAACAATGATATGATGATCTAACTCACCTTTCATCATTTCTTCACATGCTGTTTCTATGAATATATATCTGTTCGGCATCCAGTCTTCATCAAGGTTATGATTAGTGGTTGCTGCTGCAAGTTTTACTGCACCAAATGCGTGAATAAGTGCTGGGTGGATAGGGCGTCCAGCTAAAGGGAAATTTTCGACTGCACGTGCAGTATGAATACCATATAGCGCGTCGGCGGGGATTTCTTTGCTGCCAAGTAAGTCTGTTTCTATTCTCATAAGTTAGTTATCAGTTAGTGTTCTAGGGCTACGCCCGTCGCTTTCGGTTCTGAGAACCGACGTTACATGGTTTTTTAATGATTCTGTTAATTTTATACTCAATCATTTGGTTGGCGAATTAAAATTAGAAGACTTGGATGAAAATTTAGATGAGTTTTCCTTTAAGGCACGATGGATACAAAATACCCCTGAATATATTGGTGAAAGTACTATTCGCTTGCTTTGGTTTGATTTGTTCTTTTATTCAGAATATGAAGTAATAGTTTATGCCGCTGATGATAATTACCGTGAATTTTTGCAAACCTATAATCGTGTTCAGGAGTTTGACGGGAATTTTCATGAGCCCAGCTTTAATTTTGAGGGCGATGGTATTGGCGTCTTTGGTTCTGTCGTGCCCGATACGGTTTATGTGAAAGTTATCCGCTAGGAAATTGATACGAGCTTTAAAAAATCAGAGTGATCAAAAAGTAACCACTATTGATATTGAC
>DAOVUR010000229.1 GCA_030632465.1 bacterium
CAAAATCATCAATAGTTTTACCCTTCTCTATTGTTGAAGGCAACAGGTAACACTATTATTGCAAGTCTTAGTATTTTTCTCTTAGTATTCTTCTCTTTTATATACACTTTTTGACTGCCTGGCAAGCTTAAAATATTCGTTTATTTTTTCTGTTGCTGTGCAACTTCACTAGCTAAAGATAATAATTTATTATCAAGTTCAATTAAGGACTGTATTGACCAAGATCCTTTATGTAGCTTCCCCATACTCAGCCAGAAGGTTCTATACGATTCACTACGTGCATCTAGATATGTGTTAATGCGTGTAGCGAGATCGCTTGGTATTGTATTGTCTCGTAATGCAGATTCAAGAAACAGAATAGCTTCGCTGAGCTGTGTTCCTTCACGAAACGACTCATACCTCTCGGTTGCTATAACACCATTAGGTCCAGGTGCTAGTAATGCACGTGTTGAGTTCTTGCCACCACCACCAGTACCACGTCCTGCAGATAAATACATATAATACCCTTTGCGCGTTGGGTGTGGAACAGGAAAAGTATCAGCTCCAAAATCGGACATTCCGTTATGTCCACGAAGAAGCATTTCTTCTGGTAGATTCCTAAATACTGATAGCGACGATGAACCATAGTGCTGAGACCGTGCACCATAGTTCCAAATGGTATGCCTTTTTTTATCAAATAGTCTTCTATATCCACGAGGTTCCAACTTACCGACTGTCCATACGCATGAAGTATATTGCATTGGCATGGTTTCCTTGTTAGTGCCAGTGCAAACACTGTTAGCTGTTCCATTATGCGCAGTATATGCCCACACTCCTTCTGGCCATAAGCGCTTAGCTACAGTCACCATTCCCGCCGCAGGCGAGTAGCAATAACTATTGTGACCAAATGCTGTAACGTCTAGCCACTCGCGTTTTTTTAGTCGTTCAAGAACCTTGTCCATAACCGGTTTCCAGAACAGATAGCTTTCTTCACTACCATAAAGTGGTTGTTCAAGGTTGGTACTACTTCCATCTGCAGGATTCAGTTCCGACACATCAAAGACAGCTGTGTTAACTTTTTTCTTTGCGTCATACTCACCCCAGCAGTTAAGTCGAAGAGGCAGAGGCTTGCCATAATATTTGGCAATCAAGTCACAATACTTATCAAAACTAGTGAAGTCATATTTATATGAACCATCTTCCTGCTTAACCCAGCGCACCATCGTTTCACGGTTGGAATCATTAGGACCGTAAAAGTTCACACTCATGTTCATATCCATCTGCTTTGAGTTGATCTGCGCCATAAGCTCTAGGCTTCCAGACATAAGATTGAGATGTTTCTCGGACCAGACTGGAACATTATAGTGCCTAGCAACAGACTCTGGACTCATGCAAAGTAGATTGATAGTTCTGAAATCTTTAGGGTCAGATATCGTCCATTCATGGACAATAACATGTAAAGGTACTGCAGTTTCCTTTAGTCCATCAGCCGATATGGTAATTGTGCCTTCGTACCGCCCTGCCGGAATATCTTTTGGTGTATGCACTGTGAACCACAGTGAGGCTACGGCCCCACCGCTGTTATTTATTCGTGGCGAGAGATCACGTCCGCGCTTACGCTTGACGTCATTAACTGGAATATTCGCAGGTATTTCACTCACAAGTCCATCAAAACGATCTACTGGTGTCCAGCTATTTTGTTTGGTCGCAGGTCTAGCATAGCGAGTCTTAATTAAGGATTCAGAAATTGTTTTACCAGAAGCCTTATCCGTCAAACTGCTCACTGTTACTTTCAGCTTCGTAATTGCTGCTGCAGAACTAACAGCCAAGCGCCCCGAAAAAACACCATTTCGTGGCGTATTGATTGCGACTGGCGCAACTGCTTTAGTATCATTGCCATAACTGTATATATCAATTGTCTCATATGATTTAACATTCCAGATATTTATGCCTTCAGGCCGTGTTGCATTTGAGGATATTGCATCAGCATTATCGCATGATATTTTTATGTCATCCAGACCAACATAACTCCACATCGCATAAACACGTTTCATTCCTCCCCACGGTACATGCTTTACCGTTGTAGCATTTTCGTTGATAGGTGATCGGACAATCTGAAGCGCTAAGATATTCTCTCCTTTTTTAATCAAGGCAGCTGGTAACTTTAGCTCTTTTATGTTGCGATAACGTTTTTTGAACCCTTCAGGATTATCCTTTACGTGCTGTAAATATGTACCATCAGGTTCACAGTGTAGATCCTTGGGGTATGCTTTTGCATGTGTATCTATTGTGATTTTGTCCTTAGGCAACTGATAACGGGCGATCTCTGTACCATTAAGAAACACAACAACTCCACCAATATAGCGAAGATCAAGCGTGATCTTTCCAGCTACAGCAGGGTCAGTTACGAAAAACTTAGCTCTGGTAAAAATCATTGAGATTTGTGCAGTGCTGTATCGGTCATTATAATTTTTAAAGTGACTATTTGGGCGTTGTGGCTCTATTGGCGCCACTTGTCTATCCCAACCTGTATCGTCAAATCCCAAGTCTGCCCAGCTGCTTGCAGGGAGTGATGATTGAAACTCTGCTATCGCTTTAGGATTTTTGCCGAATGGTGCAATTGGTGCGTATAGTTTGCCATCGTTAGATAGTATTTCAGGAGTTTTAAATACTAGAAATGCACGCATTTCAGCTCTACTATCTAGCACTACAGCTGACTTAGTGATCGAATCCGGCTCCGCAGCCAGCAATGGCATAGTAGCCATAGTCAGAAACAACAGCGACACAAACAGATAGATTACCTTCTGTGTAAAACTAATGATACTTACATGTTTTTCCATTGAATATTTTCCCTTGTTACATTGTAATAAAAACAAGAGGTGAATTCACAACATCCATCCTCTAACTCTGTAAACTATTCATTTAACTGGTAAATACGCTCATCTAAGGCGAGCAATATTACCCATTTTTTCCTAATCCTAATCAACTGGTCATTGAGCGGAGCCGAAATGCCCGTTCTCCTAATCCTAATCAACTGGTCATTGCGCGAAGCCGAAATGCCCATTTCGCGAAATATGGGACACACAGTAACTACGTGCCTTATTTATACTTATGTGCTTACTTGATCTGGCAACTTTCTGTTGCGGCATAGTCAAACTTTACGGATACAACTCGCTTATTTACCAGATCTGCTATGAATGCTTTATCTTGCGCGCAATCGACAGAAAGTGGCCAGCCAAAGGTTATTGCAGGCTCTGGAACAGGACTGCCTGGTCCGCGACTATCCATATTGCCGTAGCTACCGAAGTGCGTGATCTCGTTGCCGGCACTATCGAGCACGTAGATCCGGAAGCGGAATAGATCAGGCACAAAAATTCGGTCGTATCCGTCAATGTCGAACCTTGATGTTTCGCAGTGGCAGCCAGCCTCTTTACCGTGACTTCCTATATAACCGAAACGTTTCTTCCAAAGTGCATTGTTGACTGATACAAACTTATGCTTGTACGATGCAATTGCAGTATACGCGCCTGCTGGGTCAAGCAAAATTGAGCCACCAGTAGGTGGAAATTTAAAGA
>DAOVUR010000177.1 GCA_030632465.1 bacterium
AAGACACCCATACCCCTACCGGCACCAAACATCATACAATTAAATTATCAACCGAAAAGATCGGCGCAACCATTCTGGTAAGAATAGATGAACTTAAAGAAAAAATTATCGATAAAGCCACCCATATCAAACACTCGCCATGGATATCCCTAAGTTCGGCAGCTTAAAGTTTTAGCGCGGGAATGGTTGAAAACCTTCCCGCCAACATTCCGTAGATCCCGCTAATCATGCCTAACATTTTCTACAGCAAACCACCCAGTAGATTGTGGATTTAAAATACAACATAGCAGTTAGGCAATAACTCTTTGATTTCCGCCCTACGTTCATCTGAAATTTTATTACCATCCAAGCGTAGCCATTTAAGATGTGTCAGTTTCGCAATCTCATCAGGAACATCCGTTAACTGATTGCGCATAACATCCAACAACTCTAGGTTTTTCATCTCAAAAACAACAGCAGGCAAATTCGTGAACTTGTTATTGCTAAGCTCAAGCCCGGTAAGTTTATCTAACCCAGCCATAGATGCAGGCAGATCTGTAAGTTTATTATTGGCCAGATATATTCTTTTCAAACTACTCAACTTACCAACACTACCTGGTAATGCAGTTAACTGATTTTTATTCAACCGCAACCACTTTAATCCAGTAGCATTCCCCAAAGAGGCAGGTAGCACTGTAATCTTATTACGATCCAGATTTAAATATGTTAACGACTCAAGATTAAAAACTTCATCAGGTAAACTAGTAATTGCATTATCACTCAAATATAAAAGTTCTAGGTTACTCAATCCACTAATAGCTGTATCAATCTTCACAATACTGTTCTCACCAAGATCAAGCCAAGTGATACTTTTCAGCTTACAAACATCAGCCGGAAGCTCCAAAAACTTATTTCCACGCAAACTTAATTTCTGCAAAACGGGAAAACTTACCACTGCTGACGGCAAATCAGACAAGCCCTTATTAGTTAAACTTAGATATTTAACTTCACCCGCAACTAAACTGGCTGCGGCTACCTCTTCATACATCGTCAATCTTTCTGGTGACTTTGTTGGCAAACACCCTGCAACAAACAGCATAACAACAGCTACTACCACAAACTTAAGAACACTTTCTGCCTGATTTATCATAAAAACAATCCCTTTATTTTTTTCGATTTCTCTAAATATATACTTGCACAAAGGTAATATCAACCTTTAGGATAATAAACATGAAAAAAATATTAATAAACACAATGGTCGTCGTTACTCTTATTTCTGTTTTTAACACTTCAACTGTGGCTGCGCCAATAGGCAACAGCAATATGGGGAGAGAGTATCTAGTAAACTCAGATCCACTTGAACATTGGAGCATTGGTATTTTCGGTGGCGTTGGAAACCGAGGAGTCACACTGGACTCCGGCGGTGATGCTACACTTGATATAACAAGAGGCATGGTATATGTAGGATATGATATCCTCTCCTGGGTCACACCTTACGTAACACTTGGTGTGACAGATTCCGAGATTAGCAACTTGTCAAGCAGTGATGACAGTAGTAGTTCCGGCGCCTATGGTGCTGGCGTACACCTAAACCTACTCAGCCAAGAGATCATGGACCCAACTCTCATGATTGACCTGCTACGCATCAATGCAGATATATACTACAACGGTAGCGAAACAGATACCGCTAGTAAAACAATCAAGTGGGGAGAGTTAAGCACCAGTTTAACTATCGGCTTAGTAAATGACGTCAGAGCAAACAAAAGCATGTTCCCTGTAAGCATCGGACTTTATGCTGGGCCAATATACTCATACTACATCACTAGTGAATTCGATGCCAAAGAGACTGTCGGTCTTCTTGCCGGTCTCGATATCTTCTTCACTAAACGCACATCGTTCGACATCAATGCTCAGCTTTTTGATGAAACCAGCGTTAGCGGCTCACTCAATATACGCTTCTAAAAACAGTACATTAAAAACTTATAAGCCTCTCTTGACGATAAGCTCGTCAAGAGGGGCTATTTTTTTCGTGCATTTACCACACATTTTAGGTAACAATTATAGGAAGCTTACATTAACAATAGTAATCAACGGGAGATAAGTATGAATCGCACCACAGAAATTATTGAATATTTGTCTAAGCCAGATACAGCTAACGAATTAATTGTAGCACCAAATGCACCTCCCGTCATACGTACCAACGATAATATATCTATTGCTATAAACAAAGTTTTTGATATGCAGGATGTCATCGATACTCTAGACGCATTCAAAACAAAAGCACTAGCAAGAACCTCTTATCAAGAGAAAGCTAAATCAGGCTCATTCTCTTTCGGAATCAGAACTGTTGGGCGCTTTAGGGTAAACTATCTAACTCAGCGCGGCTCTCTTGTAATGGTAATAATGATCATCCCCAGCACTATCCCATCCATAAAGCAACTATGTAACGATTCAGCTATGGCTGACATAGCAATCTCCACTGTATCATCAGGCAAGCCTGGGCTCATAGCAATATGTGGCACAAACGACACCACCAATTCGATGTTCACTTACTCAATGTTGCAACATGTAAATGAGACAAAGAAGACCATTATTTATGCACTTGAGGATATACTTACATTTCTTATGAGTTACGACAACTCCATCATTATGCAGTGCGAACTCAGCACTGATGTAGATTCCATAACTGATGGCATAAATAACGCATCGCTATTTAAACCTGATATTATGTATGTCGGCAATATCAAGCCAAGTGATGACTTTCCTGAAATCATAAATATAATAGAAAATGGAACTCTTGTAATTATCAGTAGCGTCCTGCTGACAGGAGAAGAAATCACAGAAAAATACTACCCAAAAAACATACATTCAAAGAACATAAAAGATATGACTAACGCAACATTTATAGTTGCTCAAGGTGAAGAAAATAAATTATTAATCAATTATAGTAATAATCATGCATGAGAATAAAGAAGAGTATATCCACATCAAATATGAGAAACGAGGATTATGGAACGAAGATTTGTTAGTTTTTGAGTCTTTACCATCCACAAATGCTTGGGCTCTAGACAATATCGATGCCCTAAAACATGGTAATGTGGTCCGCGCTATCAATCAAACAGCTGGACGTGGACGATTTAACCGTATATGGAGCGCACCAGAAGGGTGCAACCTAAACCTCTCTGCCATTATAAACCACACCCATAGTGAAACACCTATCACCATGCTCCTACCTGCCACAGCTATTGCAGTACGTAACGCATTAAAGGAGTTTAATATAGAAGCAACACTTAAATGGCCAAACGACGTAATGGTAAACAACAAAAAGATAGCTGGTATATTAGCTGAAGTTGACCCCGAAAGTAATCTTCTCGTGATCGGCATAGGACTTAACGTCAATATTGACAGTGATTACTTGGGTAATCTGAGTTTTCCACAAGCTGCAACATCAATGATGATAGAGCTAAACAACACTTTTGAGCTAGATGCCGTATGTAGCAAACTCCTATGCACTCTCGAGAAAACAGTTAATGCACTATACCATTATGGCGTGCCATACATTTCACAAGAGTGGAAAAAGAGCGATCATTTATCAGGTCAGACACTATCCATTAATAGCGGAAAGTCTATAATCACGGGGTTATATAGCGGAATGCAAGAAAATGGACAGCTCAAAATCACTGACTCAACCGGAAAAGAGCATCTATTCTGGAGTGGCGATGTCTCCCTGCAAAAACCTTAGAACATTAAAACCAAAAACTCCGAGCATAACTCGGAGTTCGTATAAAACAGTTGTAAAAGCCACAGCCCTATTTATCTCATCTACTTATAAAGTTGGTAATATTAGAGGACCGATTCCTTAAGGCCGTAAACTCTACACTACTGCCCTGCAGTGAACTTACAACAAAACCAACGGCAAATACAGCAATAGCGCCTGCAACAATTGTTGACATAGAAACCAGCAGTACGCCACTATAATCCTTCTTTAAAACAAGCATTAATAGCGGTGCAGCTACCAAAATTATTATAAAAAGAGGTAGTAGAACAAAGGAGATCTTCTGTAAAAGAGCACTAGTAATATAAGGAATAACCAGTATATCAGCAGCAACAGCACCAAAAAGCACCGATTCCCATATCAGAACGGCCGCCAGCAAACGCCTTACAGAAGCACTGTTAACTCCGCCTTCCATCTTCGTAAAGAGTTTAAGTGTGAGAAAAAATGCAATAAAGCCACATGCAGCGATAATTATCCTCTCAGGTGACGAATACCCATCACCAAGAGCTGTAACAATCAGGTCATTTGCAGTTGTAATCCATATATTCATAACTTTTTCCTTTTCTATGTTTGAAACTATTACAGCATGATGCGTGCCAACTGCTAAAAACATAATTTATAATATATAGAGAAATACACCAACCTTACTTCCACCGATCAGCATCAGTCAAGAAAAGTTGATCCTTGCTGCCTGGCGGAATATCCACTCCATGTTGCAGCTCAAACCCTTCAGGTACTTCACGCCTATACAACGCCCGCCATGAAGCATCCTCCTGACGTGCGCCTAACCCATCCCCATCAGCCAGATATATAC
>DAOVUR010000019.1 GCA_030632465.1 bacterium
GAACCCAGAAGTATACAGCATAAGTGTTGTTCTGAAAGGTTTTTTTACTGTGGAATGAAGACCGTAGACGGTTGACCATTTTAACTGTGCGCTCTGAAAAGATTTTACAACCGCTGCGCTAGAGGGCCTGCGGCTGAGAAGGGGGAGTTTGTCTGACTAGGGGAAATAATAGTATTGTTTTTTCTCGGTTTGTCTCCCTAACTCAAGTGAGTGAAACGAACGGTTGTGGAAAGTCTTTTTACTGTAGACTGTGGACCGTGGACTGTAGACTATTTTTATAGTGAGAGTGGTCGGCGGCCAATACTGGTTTTGCTGAGGGTGTTACTTTTTAGTAGGTAATCTAGTTTTGCTAACAATCTTTCTTTGTCTTGTGGGAAGCGACCACTTAATGGCACGGGATTTGATGTGTGATTAGCGCGGAAAACGGTACGTTCTAGTTGTAACTCGCTTATGATGGATTTCAGTTCTAAGACCGCTCCATATTCTGATAAGGTTTCCGCTTTGCTGTACATGTCGGTTCCTGGTACTTCGATAAAGCGTAGTGCGGAGAGTAGACGTGGTTGCATAATGTTTAATGCAGCAGCTGTATATTGTGCATGTTCCTTGCTACTGTTTATGCCGCCTAGTCCTAGCAAAATCATTACCGAGCAACGTAAGCCGCACTTTTGCGCTGTTATTACGCCCTGTACCATATTGTCTACGGATTCTTTTTTGTTGGCAAGATCAATAATATTCTGGCTTCCTGATTCTAGGCCAATATAAAGAGTAGTTAGTTTAAGGCTATGTAGTGCTTTGAGTTCATCTTCACTTTTGCGGCCGATAGAGCTACCGTTGGCGTAGATATTAATTCTGGCAAGGCGCGGGAATAGGTGGTTGAGTTCTGTTAGGTATTGTTGTAGTAACTCAAAGGGTAGTATCATTGCATCGCCATCAGCGAGGAAAATGCGGCGTGTGTTAGGATGCTTTTTTGCCGATTTTCTGAAGTCGTTAATGACTTCGTCTGGTTGACGTGTTTCGTAATTGACGCTTTTGTACATACCACAGAATCTGCAACTGTTATGAGGGCAGCCGTAGGCAACTTGAAAAATTAGGCTATCTGCTTCTGCAGGTGGACGGAATAGTGGTTGTCTATATTTCATTGTTTGACTCTATCCTAGAGGCAGCTGGTTGTAAAGCCATGAAAAATATCAAATAATCTGAAAAAACTTACATGATTCTTGCTTGACAAATATCCAGCTTATAACATATCCTACAAGTTGAATCGTTGAGGTAGGTAGTAATGGAGAGTAAAGATGTCTGGAGTTTTTTGTAGAAACATAAAAACACAGCTACTAAATCAAATTTAGTAAAAAGGGGAAGTGATGTTCTTAAAACGGTTAATTGTGAAATTTTTGTTTTTGTTTGTATTTGGAGTGTTCTTGTCGACAACAATAGTTGCAGAGGATGCTGAACCTGCATGGGTGTCGGGAATTAGAAAACAGGCGCAAGCAAAAAAAAGACCGCATGATTTCACTAATATACCACCCGTTGAGACTCGTTTTGCGCAGCCAGGCTACAATTATGGTAAAGAACGGTTTAGTTCAGCAGGTGCGACTGTCGTTTGGGATGCATTTAATAAGGAGGCACTCTTTATTTGTGGCGCAAATGGTGGTGATGCCTTTGGTGCAATTGGAAGCTGGACGGTAAAAGATGGTAAAGAGTGGAAGAAGATGGAGGTTGCTTCAAGTGTACTGCCACCTTATAGAAAAGCGATTCTTGCTGCTCGTATGCTGGCACGCGATGCAGAAAACTCCGCTAGGAATATCTATTACTCCAGTAAGAGTGAGTCTGAAAAGAAAGAAGCCTTAAAAAGTACAGTTGCATTAATGAAAGATGCCATAGAAAAATCGGAGGTGACTCTTAGGGCGTTAACTGAAACAAAGATAAAAACTTGGGAAGCTGAAGCGATTAAACATGCGACTCCATTATTAACAACAGGCATTGCAGAGCTTAGATCAGCTCTTGATATATTCCTAGCAGGGCAGGTGGATTCTGTGGCTTTAGGGCTTGCCTTTGATGGGCAGTGGAAGCTGGATGAGGTTGCTGGGTGCATACAAAGTCTTCCTGTTGAAAAATATTATGCTTTTGGTGAGTATGACCCTGTTCATAAATCAGTTCTTCTTTTTGGTGGTAGTCATGGCGATTATGTTAGTAATGAGACTTGGTTGTATGATTGTCAGAAAAAACTTTGGAAACAAATTTGGCCGCGAAATGCGCCTGAACCTCGTGCCGCCTGGACTGGAGATAGTGGTGTTAGAGGGCATAAAATGGGCGTAACTAACGCTGCTGTTTTGAAGTGGGATGTTGCGAAAAAAATGTTTTCTATGACTGGTGGACTAACGGTTATGGATAAAATAGTTCAACAAACAGGATATAAACGAATAGACGATCAAACCGAATGGAGTTTTAATTTTGCGAAGCAAAACTGGGTTGGTGAAGGGACGTCTTTTGCCGCTGGGAGCCGGGTTTATCGAAGTGTATGTCCTAACCATAATCCGAAATGGTTTGATACAGAAAAACAAGGAACGGTAGAGGCGGCTGATAAGTGGCATAGAGCTTTAAAACCAAATGTTTGGACGCGTGTACCATTGCCAGAAAGAAAAGAGAGTATGCAGGACTGGGGAACATCCCTTATTGATATTGAACGAGACCAGCTTTATCACTGGACGGGCGGCCATGAAGCTGACCCTTCTACCATGATTAGCACTTATCATATCGGCGTCAACCGTTGGTCCATTGGTTATATTCCAGAGGTGCTTAATAAAGGTATGAGTTTTAATGGTCGACCAGATTGTGAGAATCATACTTATAGTACCTATACATTTGATCCTCTTTCAAAAAAAATTATTAGTCTGTCTTATGGAGGAACGGCTGTTTACGACCCAGATAAGGGTGATTATGAATATAGCGTGAATACAGGATTTCATTCTCATTCCTATGTTAGTCCAGTGATGGGAACACCTAAGGGTGTCTATTCTTGGAAACCAGGAGTGATGCGACTCTTTAATGAAACAGAGAGAAAATGGGAGAAGATTAAGACTACGGGAAAAATCCCTCATCCGGTGACGGATGGCAATGGAATTTTGTATGACTCTAAGAGGGAATGTATATGGCTCTTCAAAAAAATAGGATATGGTAAGCCATTTGATGACCTTTGGCGCTTTGATATCAACAAGAACACTGTAACTAAAATGAATATAACAAATATTTCTACAGTGGCCGCCAAAATGCGATTCATGCGTGAAGCTGTATATCTACCAAAGTTAGATTTAATACTCTTTAATAATGTTATTGAAAAGGATGGGGTAAAAAAACATATTGCGTATGATCCAAATACGAATGCAATGGTTTTGCTTGATATTACTTTTCCTAAAGGTGCATTGCCTCACGATATTAGCGGTGTTTCAAATGCATTGCTCTATGATTCTAAGAGAGAACTGATTTGGGCGCCAACTAGATATCAAAAGATGTGGGTTTTGAAGATAGATCCTAAAACTATTAAAATAGATAGATTTGAAGAGACTGCATCTGGTGATGAAATCAATAAGTAAGGTTGTAGGATCGTTCCGTGACACGGTTGCGACTGGTTGCGTAGTGTGCTGATTATTATATTCTACAAGTTGTATGGGTTGGTTAGCGGTAATGGAGAATCAAAATGGAAGTAATTTGGAAGCAGCGGCTACATGAATGTGGCATTCTTGCAGTATTAACGATTGATAGAGTGGAAGATGCTATTCCTGCGGCAGAAGCTTTGTTGCGAGGTGGGATTTTTGGTATAGAGCTTACCTTACGGACTACCTCTGCCCTTGACGCATTAAGAACTATTTGTGAAAAAGTGCCCGAGATGCTTGTAGGTGCTGGAACGGTGATAACGCCTCAACAAGTAGTTGAAGTCGCCCAAGCGGGAGCTGATTTTGCGGTTTCGCCAGGATTGAACATTAAAGTCCTTGAGGCTGCCGAAGAAGCGGATCTACCATTTTTCCCAGGCATCATGTCTCCTTCTGACATAGAAACAGCACTTGAGTATGGGCATAAACTACTCAAATATTTTCCTGCAGAAACTGCTGGCGGGCTTTCGCATTTAGAAGCAATGGCAACACCATATAAGCATCTAGGTATCTCGTTTATTCCACTTGGCGGGCTTAATAAAGAAAACTGCGGCAACTATTTATCTCATCCGTTGATATCTGCTATTGGCGGTTCTTGGATTGCTCCACAAAAACTGATACAGTCTAAAAGCTGGGATATCATTGAAGAAAATGCAAGAGAAGCAAGTCTGATTATGAAGCAGGCTCGCTCAAAACATGCTGCAACATCTTGATGAAATAATAAACAGGTAAAAGGAATACTTATGAAGAAAATAATTACATTTGGTGAGATCATGATGCGCGTTGCGCCAGAAGGTCTGCTCCGATTCAGGCAATCGATGCCCGGCAAGGTTGAAACAACTTTCTCAGGTGCCGAAGCTAATGTTGCGGCTTCTGTTGTGAATCTTGGTGGCAAGGCCGCTTTTGTTTCAGCCCTTCCTGAACATGCGATCGCAGACGCTTGCATCAGTACACTAAAAGGATTAAGCGTTGATACAAACTTTATACAACGAACCGATAAGGGACGACTAGGAGTCTACTTTCTGGAAACAGGAGCTAACCAGCGCCCTAGTAATGTTATTTATGATAGAGAATATTCATCGGTAAGTTTAATGACCAGTGATGATTACCCTATGGATGAGATTTTTTCTGATGCTGGTTGGTTGCATATTTCCGGAATCACACCAGCTCTTTCAAAACAAGCAGCTGAAGCATCGATTGCATTTGTGAAACATGCTAGTGAAAATGGAGTGAAAGTCTCTTGTGATCTTAACTTCCGGAAAAAGTTATGGAAGTGGGACTCCTCGAAATCACCGACAGATTTAGCACAAGAAACGATGAGGAAGCTGCTTCCTTATGTTGATGTCGTCATTGGAAATGAGGAAGATGCGTGGGATGTTTTAGGGATTTCTGCTGGTACGACGGATGTCCATTCAGGCTCGTTAGAAATTGAGAATTATCCTAGAGTAGCAACTCAAATCATAGAACAATTCCCGAATGTTAGTAAGGTTGCTATAACTTTACGGGAGAGTATTTCCGCTTCTCACAACAACTGGGGTGCCATGCTGTATGATGCCGAAACTGAGAGCTCTGACTTTGCGCCTATGCAAAATGCGAAATACCAACCTTATGAAATTCACAATATTGTGGATCGTGTCGGTGGCGGAGATTCTTTTGCCGCAGGATTGATCTTTGCTCTTAATACGCCAGAGTTGGCTGAAAATAAATCTGCAATCTCTTTTGCGGTTGCGGCTTCCTGCTTGGCGCATTCAGTTACAGGTGACTTTAATTTTAATACTCGCAGTGAAGTTGAGCGTTTGATGAATGGAAACGCATCCGGAAGGGTTGTAAGATGAGTAAAGCCCTTAAATGCAGATGCAGCTATTTGCACTGTAGACGCTCTATTGCGCCGTTCAGGAGCATCTCCTCAATTATTAAGGCAATAGAAAGCGAAGAGCCTAGTAGTGCCCGCAAAGCAATGTTAACACATCTAGAAGATTCTAGAAGTGAGCTTAAAGGAGTTAAATAAAGATCATGTCCAATACATTTCTTTTACCACCTACGGTGATCAGTCCACCCAGTGTAGCATACGCTCCTGGGAACAGAAAATTCCAAGGGATACCCAGTGTTTGTATTACCCAAGAGAATCAACTATGGGCAACATGGTATGCAGGTCCTAATCCTAAAGAAGATGAGCATAATTATGTTGTGTTAGCAAAGAGTGAAGATGATGGAGCTTCTTGGGAAGAAGTTCTTGTTGTTACTCACGAAGATGCTTCTGTAAGAACCTTTGATCCTGAAATATGGATAGCACCCAATGGGAAACTACTACTCTTTTGGGCACAAACTGTTGGACACGACGGCACAATTGCAGGTGTATGGTTTGTAGAAGTAGTATCTAAAGATTTTGGAGGTGTAGATTTCAGTAAGCCGAAACGCGCTACAGATGGCGTTATGATGTGCAAACCAATGGTGCTATCCACTGGAGAATGGGTTCTGCCTGCCTCAACATGGCGTGAAACGGACAATAGCGCTCGTATGGTCATATCCAATGACCAAGGTGAATCTTGGGGAGTTAGAGGCGGGTGTCATGTACTAGAAGAAGACCGAGAGTATGATGAGCATATGATTGTGGAGAGAAAAGACCATTCTCTTTGGATGTTAGTGCGAACGAAGTATGGTCTAGGAGAATCCGTATCACTTGACCGTGGCAAAACATGGTCGACTCTTATTGCTTCAAAAATAAAGCACCCTTCTTCAAGATTTTTTATACAAAAGCTTATCTCGGGAAGAATCCTGCTGATTAAACATGGAAGACAAATCGACTCGTTTGATAAAGATAACAAAAAGTTTTTACATGAATCTTGGTTTGGTAGAAACCAGCTCACTGCCTGGCTATCGGATGATGAAGGCGTCACTTGGAAAGGAGGCTTGATTATAGATGAACGAGACAATGTTTCTTATCCTGATGGAGCGCAAGATACAGACGGTTCTCTCTATATCACCTATGACTATCTACGTAAAAAAGAGGGAGCTAAGATCCTAATGGCAAAAATTACAGAGAAAGACATTTTGGAAGGAAAGTTAATATCTGAAAATTCATTTGTACAAAGAACGGTCACAACAAACAGATAATAAAGGAGAAATGTATATGAAAGTTCCAATAATGAGTGTGATGGCAATTCTATTGCTTGTATTAACCGTAAACGCAGAGGATTCAGGTCCTATGTATAAAGATGATCCTAGTATTATTAAGATCATAGAAGATCTAAAGCCCGGTGAAATCATTAAACTGCCCAAGTGTAAGGTTATGCCGGAGGATGCATCTAAATACCATAGTACATTTAAGGACGGGCCAGGTGGACGGAACTATGGAATGAAGATGCCTTACGCTCCCGATAGACAGACGGCAGTCTACTGCGGAGGTAATCATGGTGTGCCGCATCGTTTTAATGATGTCTGGGAGTATCATCTAGGAAGCCACACTTGGCACCTTCTACGCTCGCCAGGAATTGACCTTACGGTGATGAATAATTATGGAAATAAGTTACGTATTCTCAAGAGAAAACCGGAAGAGAATGCAGAAAAAATCAAGGAGTTAGAAAAGAAAAGAGTTGAGTGGTGGGATGGAGCTGAAATTGCTGATGGGTATTTTCGAGACAAAGTTACTAAGGGTCCTATTTGGCCTGGACACACTTGGGACGGAATCACCTATGATCATGTAAATAAACAGCTATATTGGAATACGTTAGTTGCATTTAAGCGCAGACACCAACAGAAGCTGGAGCAGTATGCCAAAGCCACAGGGAAAAACTACGATGATATCGTAAAAGAGCTCAAGCCTCCTGTGTCTATGTATATGTATGATTTTGCTAAAAACGAGTGGGTACCGCAAGAGAACAGTGGACCAGCTCCTAGAATGTGGGGCATGGGCTCTACAATTCATTATATTCCTGATATAGACAAAACTATCTTTTATTGCTGCGTGGGTAATGTGCCTGGCGGTTATACTGAGGGGATGTGGAGCTATGATGCCAAAACAAACTGCTGGAAAGAGCTCATACCGGGGAAAGAAGTCAGGAAGTTATGGGAAAAGGAAAAAGTTGCTCCTGGTGAAGAACTGCAAGTTGCCTATAGCACTAAAGATAAAAAGCTGGTGGCGGTGCAAGGAAATAGAACTTTTATTTACGACATTGCTGAGAATAAATGGTCGCGCGGGAAAGATGGTCCTGTCTATGCACATGATGCTGATTCAACTTTTGTTTATGATGAAGATACGGGCGATTTTTTATTGCTAGGGCGAGAGGCAAACAAGCGGAGGGCAAAAGTCTTGCTTTCTATCTTTTCTTATAACATAAGCGAAGATAAATGGGAGAAGATAATCACTCCTGCACTACTAGCAGATGATACAGGCGCAAATTGGCGAAGATACACCACTGGATATCCTGGTTATTATGACCCCATACATCATGTCTTTGTCTTGTACAGCAAGCGGGGAACCTTTCTGTATAAACATAAATAAACTGAGTAATACTTGATCCCACCTTATCTAAATAAAGCTTGGAACCTCCTTGATGAAGATATATATTAAGTGCTGCTTTATGTGAGAAATGTCATATTTATAATCTGCTGGACATTTTGTGAAGCTGTGAATAGTTAAATCAAGGAGAGTACATGAAAGTATTGACGATTATTACTATTTTGTTGATGGGGACAACTTGTTTAGATTTTGTTAATGCTGAAGAGCCTGTTTCTAGCCCTTCACTCAATACTGAGGTAACCAAGCAAGTAGCTAAGTTTGTATCCGCCCCAAGGGTTAAGAAAAAAAGGGGGCAAGTTATCATTCGCTTTACCGTCTCGGCGAAGACAGACGTGGAGGTGGCAGTTTTAGATGTTGATAAGAAAATAGTCCGGCGACTAGCTGCTGGTGTTTTGGGTGGCAAGAATGATCCGCCAGCTCCTCTTAAACCTGGATTCGATCAATCTGTTCTTTGGGATGGAAACGATGATTATGGCAAAAAGGCTGAAGGAGCTCCTTTCAGCGTACGTGTTCGTATAGGTATGGATGTAGCTTATGGCAGGATGCTCGGTGGAAGTCCTTACACAGGACTTCTTTCTCCAAATGGGCCTAAGGACTCTATTGCCCTTTCTCCCGATGGTTCTATGTATGTACATATGTCTTCTCTGGTAGGTGTACTTCATGCTTCAATACCGTGGCAATTGCGAAAGTTTGATAAGGCTGGAAAATATATTAAAACAATCCTGCCATATCCTGCTTCAACTTCAACCAATAATGTGCCAGCATTTAATTTAGCTCATGATGGTTCCGAGTTTTTAATGCCACGCTTTAATAATGCACTTGATCCGACGACATATCATTTTGGTGATAATATATATCGAAAAGTTGTGAATAACCAAGTTGTATTCATAGGGGACAAGAAACTTACCTTTGTGAGTTTAGATGACTCTAACGCCATCAAAACTGTTTCTTTTGCAAAGATGAAGTGGAAGCGCACTTCTGTGCAGATCGCATTTTCACCAGACGGGAGGTATGTCTACTATTCCAATGCAGCTGATATTCCTTATAATCCCAAGAAATTATCGGACTTTAATCATGAATTCCCGAATGGTCGTATTTATAGGCAAGATTTGGAGAAGCCAGGAGCCGCACCTGAAAAATTTTATGATATCTCGTTTCCTGAGAAGTTTTGGTTCCCCAATGCCTGGAATAAAAGAACCGCTACGGGAGGGATTGATGTAGACACTAATGGACATATTTTTGTCTGTGATCTAGTCAATCAAGAAATCATCGAGCTCTCTCCAGAAGGTAAGAAGCTTAGTAGTATCAAAGTACCATGGCCAGACAAAGTAATCCTCTCGCAAAAGAGTGATACTATCTATGTTATCTCGAACCAAGTCACTAAAGGTTACCGATTAGAAACAACACTATATAAGATCAACGGTCGCGGTTCAAAGGCTAAGGTGGTCATGGAATTACCGATAGGCAAAGATTTGGGAACCTCCATTGCTCTTAATGAACTAGAAGAGAAACCATTTTTATGGATTGGGGGGAATCGCGAACTTATTAAATTTGAAGATGCTGGTAATGAATTCATCAAGGGCGAAAATCTTTTAAATGATAAAGATAAAATTTCTTTTGTGACTTATGGCGATGTAGATGTCGAAAAGGATCTCGTCTATATTACAAATGGATCGAGAGAGGTCTGGCGTTATGATGGGAAGACTGGCGAGGGAGGTCGTACCCACCTAACAACTTGTGACGTTTCGGTTGGCCCTAAGGGAACGGTCTATGCATGGGGAATTAAGGGCTTTTACGGTCCTGTTGCTCGCTATGGACGAGATCTCAAGCCTCTTCCACTGGCGTCGGGCAAGCATACCTACGGAGCTCTCTACGGTAGGTATGGGCGTGGGGTCAATGCTCCAGGTTTAGCTGTCGATTGGCATGGGCGCGTCTATGCTTTGAGTGGTTTTAATACATGTGCTCTTTATGCCTTTGATAAAGAAGGAAAATTAGTAGATTTTGAGCGTAAAGCTCCTGCACCGATGAATGTCGGGGAAATCAAAAAAGGTGATAGTATGCCAGCTTACCTTTCGTATGTGATGGATCAAGGGGGAAGCATACAGACTGATCCCAAAGGAAATGTCTATGTTCTAGAGCATGGCCTTCCTAGTGATTTTAAAAATCCTAAAGGCTTTGAAAAAGATCCGGCCTTCGATCGTTCCACGGGAACCGTTTATAAGTTCGGCCCCAAGGGCGGAACCTTTAAGCCTGTAAAAGGGCGTGAAAGATATGAGGCAGAGGGGGCTTTACGGAGATATTATATCGCTTGTGGGCCAATATCAGGATCTTGGAAATCAACCGGGTCCGTTTGTCACTGCACTCGTCCAAGATTTGATGTAGACGCTTATGGAAGACTATGTATTCCAAATGGGCTAACTCAAAAAGTTATAGTCATTGATAATAATGATAATGAGATTTTAAGGTTTGGGAATTATGGGAATTATGACTCCGCGGGGCCTGATAGCATCGATCCCAAGCCACCACTACCTATGGGGTGGCCAATATTTTCAGCAGTTAGCGATGAACATATTTATGTAGGCGATGGGCTGAATCATAGGGTTCTTCGTGTTGATAAAATATTTTCAGAGACTATGGTATGTCTGATAAAATAAAAACTTAGCGGTACACAAGTACTCACACTCCCAAACACACTTTCTCACCTGCAACTCATGTTGACTAGGCTGGGTAGTTTGATTTGCTGATATAGCAAAAACATGAGTTCTGTTATCGAATGTCACTGACTATATTGATACTATTCAGGCTTCACATCGCGTGAGAGTAGTGATTTCATTGCATCTAGCGGATCTTTGTTTTCGTGAATAATTGCATAGACTTCGCTGGTTACTGGTGCATCGATCTTATTCTCGACAGCTACGGCATGTGCGCTTGCGCAGTTCCAGACACCTTCGGCAGCCTGTTGCATGTTCGATAGTATATCTGCTGCTTTTTCGCCACGTCCAATTTTTTCGCCAACGCCACGGTTTCTGCTAAGTTTACTAGTGCAGGTCACGATTAGATCGCCTAGTCCGCTTAGTCCGGTAAAAGTTTTTTCTTCGGCACCCAGTGCGACACCGAGCCTTTTCATCTCTACTAGGCCGCGAGTTATTAGTGCGGCACGTGTATTGTCGCCAAAGCCAAGTCCATCACTGATACCGACAGCAATGGCAATCACGTTCTTGAGTGCACCGCCAAGCTCTACGCCGATGACATCTTGGGTTGTATAGACTCTGAAATGGTTATTCGACATTAGTTGTTGCAGGCATGTGCTACACTCTATGTCTTCACAGGCAACTGTTACGGCGGTAGGAACGCCTCTAGCCACCTCTTCGGCATGACTAGGGCCTGATAGGGCAGCCACGGGGCTATGGTCAAGGAGGGACTCTGCAAGTTTACTCATGCGTTGGTGTGTGTCGCGGTCTAACCCTTTGGCAACACTGACAACACTGGCATTAGCAGGTATTAGTCCAGCCATAGAGCCTACTACATCGCGATAGTACTTTGTTGGTACAGCTAGAATGACGGCATCTGCATCTTTTAATGCTTCTTCTTTGTCGGCAGTTAAATTTACGCCGTCAGGGATTTCCACGCCTTCTAGGAATGATCTGTTTTCGCGGCTGGCTTTAACTGTCTCGATATAATCAGCGAAAGGTCCCCAGATAGTTACATCATGACCGTTTTCGAAAGCGATGAGTCCTAATGCTGTGCCCCAACCGCCATCACCTATAACTGTTACTTTTTTCTTATCTGTCATAATATACCTACTTCTTTTTTTTGAAGTTGAATCTGTTTTCGTTGCCATGCAGAAGACGAATGATATTGGCTTTATGTCGCCAGATTATTAATATTGCTAGTATGGTCAGCACAGATGGTAGTAGCAGTCCACCGTCATTTCTGACTTTGTCGACCCATGAGTATGAGGCTATTGTTATCGCTGTTATGATGGATGCTAGTGATACGTAACGGGATATGACAAAGACTATTACCCATGCTATGAAGCCGATCCCGACCATCAGTGGGGCGATGCCCAATATTGCGCCAACAGTAGTTGCAACGCCCTTGCCGCCTTTGAAACGTAGGAATACCGACCAGTTATGTCCTGCCACGGATGCGCATGCGTAGAGCAGTGCAATAGCTGTTAGGTAGTCGCTGGGCACTGCTAGGTGAACGGCAAGTTTTGCAATAAAGAAAGATGAACAGAAGCCTTTTAGTACATCTAAGAAAAAAGTAAATAGTCCCCAACCTTTGCCGACACAGCGGAATACATTTGTGGCACCTGTGCTACAGCTTCCCACTCGTTGGATATTGATACCGTGGGCGCGGGCAATGATTAAGCCGAAAGGTATAGAGCCTAGTAGGTACGAAACTATAATGCCAAGAATTGTTATGAGGTAGATATTCACAATGTTTTACTCGTCATCTTCTTCAGGTAGGAGCGCCTCATACTCTACTATATCTAGTAGATCGTCTAGGTGGCTCATGTCGGTAGGCTTAATTTTAATTATCCAGCCTTGCTGAAATGGGTCAGAGTTTATTAGCTCAGGGTTGCTAAGTAGGTTTGTGTTGATACCGGAGATAATCCCCGGTACTGGGGCATGAAACTCCATTGATTCGGTAAGTGACTCGATAAGACCAAGTGCATCCTCAATATCGTAAGGTTGCTCGTCCGGCTCTGGTAGTTCAACATGAATAATGTCGCCAAGTTTTGATTGCGCAAAGTCGGTTATGCCGATAGTGATTTCATCTCCTTCCACGAGTATCCATTCTTCATGGTGGGTGAATTTTAAATGTGATAAGTCTTCCATTACTCTTCTCCTGATAGCTATAAAATAATTCTGATATTATCTAAATTCTAATTAATAAGCGTGCCGTAGCATCTACTTTCTTCTACTCTTTGAATTGCCTATATATAAATATTTTTTGTAACAGTGCAAGCAGATAAATTAACAAATTACAAAAAAATTAAATTGTACGTTCAATTACGAACTCCGCAATTGCTTTTAGAGGCGCAAGATTATTCTGCGGGAGCACCTTTAGTGCGGTCATAGCTTTACTGATATAGTTGCTTGCCAGTAGTTTGGCTTCCTCTGGTGTATGGGTTGCTAGGCAAGTTGTTTCGCTGTTTTGTATTGTGCTTGTTGATTCATTTGGCTCTTCGTCCAGTATGTCGTCAATAATCTGGAAAGCAAGTCCTAGTGATTGTCCATATTTTCCTAGAGCAGCAAGTTCTTCAGTACTGGCATTGGCGGCAATTCCGCCCATTCTGACTGCCGCATAAAAAAGGTCGGCAGTTTTGTGTAGATGAATCCAGTGGATAAGTTCCTTGTCCGTCTGTCCAATAGCGGCTAAGTCCTCGATTTGTCCGCCGACAACACCACAACTACCGGCTGCTGTGGCTAGTTCTTTTATCAACATGACCGTCTGCTCTGGTGATGTAGTGCTCTTTGCAATCAGTTCAAACGCTAGCGCTTGTAGTGCATCTCCAGTAAGAACGGCATTAGCTTCTCCGTAAACAACATGCACTGTAGGTTTGCCGCGCCGCTCTATATCGTCATCCATGCTTGGTAGATCGTCATGTACTAATGTGTAGGTGTGTAGTGTTTCGATTGCCATGGCGGAATATATTGCACTGCTGTTGTCGCCACAAATAGCTTTGCATGCTGCGAGGCAGAGGATAGGACGGATTCTTTTTCCGCCGGTAAAAGCTGCGTAACGCATCGCTTTGTGTAGTTCCGTTGGACGGGTATCTTCATTTGGCATTGCGTCATTTAGTGCAACTTCCACATGCGACTTCTGTTTGCTGAGATATATCTTTAAGTTAAAGATCTCTGTATCGTTGGCTGAGTTCATAATTATATTGTTACCTGTAGTAGTTATTTATGGTTTGCTTAAGCTTCGGCTTCTAAAAATAGTTTTGCAAACATTTCGCTTTTCCAGATATAGCGTTCTGTAGCGATGGCTTTGGCGACTGCTCCCATTTCAAGTGCCATAGGTCTATTCTCTGCTAGTTGTTGCATCTGTTGTGCTAGTTCGTCACTGTTGTTAAAGATGAAGCCGCCACCTTGATCAAGTTTTTCTGTTAGAATAGGCAGGTTGCTGGCGCAGATGGGAAGTGCTGTTAGCATACCTTGTACAATGACTTGTGAAAAAGTTTCGCGCATAACTACTTCATCTCTTGATGGAACAATCATGGCATCCATATTACGGAGGAGTTTCGGTATTTCTGTGGCTTCCATCCAGTTGTAGGGCTTGATGTCTTTTTCTGCATAGGTCGGTAGCTCTGCAAAAGATGCTAAATGTAGCTCGCACTTTTCGCGTAAGCTTTCTGGCAACTTACAGAACGCTTCAGCAGCCGTGTCAGCACCTTTCCATGCGTTATCCAGTTGACCAAGCAGGCAGAACTTAAAAGGAAGCTCTGAGCGGTCTTCTGGGGTAGGTGGATAGTATTTGTCGGCATTAGTAATGCCGTACCAAGTTTTAACGGTTAAATATCTGTTCTTATCGAAATGGCCAGCTATCTTATTGTTAACCGCAACAACGATCATATTTTTGAGAGCGTTGCAGGTATGAAGGAAACGGCGTGATGGTTCGCGGTGAGCTATTAGGACAAATTTGTCTACTATACGCAGAAGTTTGGCTGTTTTTATTGCTGGAATGAGAGAATTGGCGATATTGGCTAGTAAACGCATATCGGATTGCTATCATTTTAGGCGAAAGATGTCGGAGATTCCATTTACAAGCGCAGACTTACCGGAAGAACAGGATATGATATTGAGCTTTTCAGTTTCACTCTTTCGTTTCTCATTTAGATATACGATCCATGACTCATGTAGAGGCAGAGTTATCTTGTAGCCATTTTCTGCTAGGTCACGGAGCAGGTTTATATTGAAAAGTTCGACACCACGCACAGGATCTTTTCGTGGCGCAAGCAGAACTTTATCCATAAAGAGTATATTTAAGAGTTTGTTCATAAGTGATAGTAAGCTGTTATGGTTTTCTCTTGATGCCGGCATAGCC
>DAOVUR010000028.1 GCA_030632465.1 bacterium
AATGATTAGTATTGGTCTTGATATGCCGATTAGTGCTTGTGCTCACTCGATGCCGGAAGCAATAAAAGTGCGTGCAGAGATTGGTAATTATCCGTTAGTAATTCGTCCAGGTTTTACTCTTGGTGGTACTGGTGGTGGTATTGCGTATAATGATGATGATTTTGATAAGATTGTTACGCGTGGTCTTTTTTATAGTCCAACATCAGAAGTGCTGATTGAGGAATCAATTGAAGGTTGGAAAGAGTTTGAGTTAGAGGTTATGCGCGACTTTAAGGATAACTGCGTGATTGTATGCTCCATTGAGAATATAGATCCGATGGGCATTCATACAGGTGATAGTATTACTGTTGCACCAGCGCAGACTTTAACGGATCGTGAATATCAAATTATGCGTGATGCGGCACTTGCTGTTATGCGGGAAATAGGCGTGGAGACTGGTGGATCCAATGTTCAGTTTGCTTTAAATCCTGAAAATGGGCGCATGGTAATTATTGAGATGAATCCGCGTGTTTCACGTTCCAGTGCGTTGGCATCTAAAGCTACAGGGTTCCCGATCGCTAAGATTGCTGCTAAATTAGCTGTAGGGTATACGCTTGATGAACTGAGCAATGATATCACAAGAGAAACTCCAGCATGTTTTGAACCTAGTATTGATTATGTTGTTACCAAAATTCCTCGTTTTACATTCGAGAAATTTGCACAGGCAGATGATAGGCTTGGTACCCAGATGAAGTCTGTTGGCGAGGCAATGAGTATCGGCAAGACCTTTAAGCAGTCGTTTCAGAAAGCATTGAGATCACTTGAGACTGGCCGAGCAGGGTATGGTGCCGATGGCAAGGATAAGGCTGTTGAAGGGTTGGATGATGAAGAGTTAAAAGCGTCATTATCGAAACCGCATGCAGAACGTACATTTGCAGTGCGAGCTGCTTTTTTGCGGGGCTGGACGCTTGAGGATGTTCATTCTTTAACCAAGATGGATCGCTGGTTTCTTCGTCACTTTGAAGAACTCGCTGCATATGAGTCGGAGATTAAGTCCGTAGAAACAATAGATGCTCTTAAAGCTGATACGTTATTATTTAGGCAGGCTAAGGAATTTGGTTATTCAGATAGGCAGATTGCATTTTTATTAAATGGCACTGAGGATGATGTAAGAGCGGCACGTGAAGAGATTAATCTTATTCCTGCGTATGGTTTAGTGGATACCTGTGCTGCTGAATTTGTTGCTTATACCCCATATTTCTATTCGACATATTCAGAAGTGAATGAGAGTAAGCCTAGCAATAAGAAAAAGGTTATGATTCTTGGCGGCGGGCCTAATAGAATTGGACAGGGCATAGAGTTTGATTACTGCTGTGTGCATGCTGCATTTGCGCTACATGATGCTGGTTTTGAGACTATTATGGTTAATAGTAATCCTGAGACCGTTAGTACAGATTATGACACTAGTGATAGGCTCTATTTTGAGCCGCTTACGCTTGAGGATGTTCTTAACATATATCGTAATGAAGATTGCTGGGGTGCTATTGTCCAGTTCGGTGGGCAGACACCACTCAACTTGGCGGCTGATCTTGAACGGAATGGTGTTAATATTATTGGGACCAAGCCAGCGAGTATTGAAGCGGCGGAGGATCGTAAGTTTTTCCAAGAGCTTATTCAGCGTCTGGGCATACGGCAACCTAAGAATGGTTTAGCTGTTAGCGTAAATGAGGCTGTAACTATTGCTGATGAAATCGGTTATCCCGTCCTTATGCGTCCATCATTTGTTCTTGGTGGCAGGGCTATGGTTATTGTTTATGAAGAAGAGATGTTGCGTAAATATATGGATGAGGCGGTAGAAGTGTCGCAGGATCGTCCGGTTCTTATTGACCATTTCCTTGATAATGCTGTGGAAGTTGACGTTGACTGTATTTCTGATGGTGAGTTATCCGTTGTGGGTGCCATTATGGAGCATGTTGAGCTAGCGGGTATTCACTCTGGCGATAGTGCCTGCATGATTCCTGCTGTACATTTAAGTGATGAGGCAAAGGATACTATTCGTGAACATACTCATAATCTTGCAAAAGAACTCGAAGTGTGTGGCTTGATGAATATTCAGTATGCAGTGCAGGGTGATGAAGTGCTTATTATTGAAGTGAACCCACGTGCATCACGTACTATTCCATTTGTCAGTAAAGCGCTAGGTATTCCTCTGGCAAAATTAGCTTCACTAGTTATGGCTGGTGCGAAGCTGAAAGATCTTGGTTTCACAGAGGAAATCAAACCTAGTAACTACTCGGTTAAAGAGGCTGTATTCCCATTCTCACGCTTCCCTGGTATTGATATTGTGCTTACTCCAGAAATGAAATCCACTGGTGAGGTTATGGGAATTGACTCAACTGACGGGATGGCTTTCTTAAAGAGCCAGATGGCAGCTGGTAATAAATTGCCTACTAGCGGTAATATATTTATGAGTGTACGAGATGAAGATAAAACTGACGTCTTGCCACTAGCAAGGCGTTTAGTTGAGTTGGGGTATAAGATTTATGCCACGCTGGGAACCAGTACACTGCTTAGAGAAAATAACATTCCTAGTAGTGGAGTGTTCCGCATTTCTGATGGACGTCCAAATATACTTGATATGATTGAAGAACAAAATGTTGGCTGGCTTCTTAACACTCCATCTAGCGGTGCAGCCCCACGTGCTGATGAAGTGAAGATGCGTGCACATGCTGTGATTCGTAATATTCCGGTAACTACTACTGTTGCAGGAATAAAAGCTGCTATACATGGGCTTGAGACGTTACGTGAATCTGAGCATGTTGAAGTTTGTAGCCTACAGGAACATCATAAAGATTCTATGAAGTTAGATTTGTCGGTATTTAAAATCAGTGAATAACTAACAGTGAATAGTGAATAGTTAAGGAATTAAATTTAATGGATAATAGTTCTAAATGGAATTGGAAAGAGAAACGTGAAAAGCGAGCCTTTCTTGCATTAGAAGATGGTACGGTTTTGCACGGTTATTCAGTTGGCGCCGCAAAAGATATGTTAGGCGAAGTTGTCTTTAATACTGGTATGGCTGGTTATCAGGAAATTCTTACTGATCCATCGTATAGTGGTCAGTTTGTTGTAATGACTTATCCGGAAATCGGGAATACCGGTATGAATAACGATGATAAAGAGTCTCGCCAACTTTTTGCTAATGGATTTATTGTTCATGATATGAATGATGCAAGTAGCTGGCGTGCTGATGAATCTTTGGTGGACGCGTTGAAACGCTCTGATATCCCTTGTCTTGCTGGTATTGATACACGGCAGTTGACATGCGTATTACGTGACTCTGGCACTATGAAGGGATTCATCAGTGTTTCTGGAACAGTTAGCGAAGAAGATGCTGTTCGTAAAGCAAAAGAGTGGGATGGTCTTGATGGACAAGATTATGCGGCACGTGTGACGTGTGATGAGACCTTTGCATGGGATGAAGATGATTCACTAACTTGTAGTTGGGGATTACAGAAAGATCTACCTGAAGCTGATTTGCATGTGGTGGCTTACGATTTTGGAATTAAATGGAATATCTTACGTAGCTTGCGCCAGAGTGGTATGCGCGTTACGGTTGTTCCTGCGAAAACATCTGCCGCTGACGTATTGGCACTTAAGCCAGATGGTGTGTTTCTTTCTAATGGCCCTGCTGATCCAGCAGCTGTTACATATGCCATAGAGTCAGCAAAAACATTACTAGGCAAAGTGCCTATGATGGGGATCTGTTTAGGTCATCAAATTCTAGGCTGGGCTGTTGGTGGCAAGACGTATCGACTTAAGTTCGGGCATCATGGCTGTAATCATCCAGTGATGGATCTGAAGACTAGTAAGGTTGAAATAACTTCGCAGAACCACAACTTCGCAATTGATCAAGATTCGCTTGATGCCAGTATTGTTAATGTGACACATATTAACCTTAATGATAATACAGTTGAAGGTTTAGAGCATGCAACAGAACCAATGTTTTCTGTTCAGTATCATCCAGAGTCTTGTCCAGGCCCGCATGATCCATACTACCTGTTTGCGCGTTATCGTGAGTTGATAGAAAAAGCGTAGGGACGAAAAGGGTAAAGCTCAAAGGGTTAAGAGTGAAAAGAAAAGGTTTTAACTAAATGTCATATCCATCATTGGAAGATTACAAAAAACTTGCTGAAGAGTATGACCTGATTCCTGTGTGTAGGGAAATTCTTGCGGACATGGAGACTCCTGTTTCGGTTCTTGCTCGTATGGTGGATCATCAAAATGCATTTCTACTTGAAAGTCTTGAAGGTGGGGAAACTTGGGGGCGATATTCTTTTCTTGGTGTAGATCCTGAACTTCTGTTTGAAGCTGATCATTCATCAGATGAAAAAGGCGGGTTGCAACAGTTACGTGACATATATAAAGATCTTAAGGTTGCCGAGATTGAAGGCATACCGCCATTCTTTGGTGGTGCTGTTGGGTTTTTAAGTTATGAAGCTATAGGCGAGTTTGAACGTATGCCTACGCCTAAACCTGGTGTGGATGGAATGGTGCCTAGGACTCGTTTCCTGAAAGCCGATAAGATTATTGCCTTTGATAATTTGCGACATACCGTAAAAATTGTGGTTTGTACAAAACCTGATGCAACGACTTCAGCAGAAGATGTATATAATAGAGCAATTGCTGAGATCGATACGATTGCTAAGCAGATAATGGCCCCGCAGTCTGTTACCGCAGATACAAAGAAACATTCTGCAGTTGAATTTAGTTCTAATATGAATCGTGATAAGTTTAAAGAGATGGTAACTAATGCCAAACAGTATATCTTTGATGGTGATATTATTCAGGTTGTATTGAGTCAGAGATTCAGTGCCAAAACAGACTTGCCTCCGTTGCAGATATATCGTGCATTGCGTTTGTTAAATCCGTCGCCATATACATTTTTTCTTAAGATTGGTGAACAAACTCTTGTTGGTTCGTCGCCGGAAGTTATGGTTCGTTTAACAGGCAGTAAGGTTGAGGTTCGTCCGATTGCAGGAACAAGGCCACGTGGCAAGAGCGAACAGGAAGATCATAAACTTGCTGATGAACTACTTTCTGATGAAAAAGAGCGTGCTGAACATGTGATGCTGGTTGATCTTGGGCGTAATGATATTGGGCGTGTCGCAGAGTCTGGTAGTGTGCAGGTTACGGAGTATATGGTGATAGAGCGCTATAGTCATGTTATGCATCTTGTTTCGCATGTGCAGGGAATATTGCGTAAAGAGTTTGATGCATATGATGTTATGAAGGCTACTTTCCCTGCAGGTACATTGTCTGGTGCACCAAAAATAAGAGCGATGGAAGTTATCAATGAGCAAGAGCCTGGACCACGGGGGGCTTATGGTGGAGCAGTTGGTTACGTGAGCTATAATGGTAACATGGATCTTGCGATTACTATTCGTACATTGGATATTAGTAACGGTACTGTTGCCGTGCAGGCAGGTGCTGGGATTGTTTACGATTCTGATCCGGACATGGAATATGAAGAAACATGCCATAAAGCAAAAGCATTGCTACACGCAGTTGATATGGCTGCCAATGGATTGGAGATTTAGTTACTGGTTAGTGCATGCGGGCATTTCGGCTCCGCTCAATGACCGCATTTGACTTAGTGTTAAGGATTGATATGATTTTACTTATAGATAACTACGATTCATTTACATATAATTTGGTTCAGATGATGGCTAGTCAAGGTGCTGATTTAAAAATCTTTCGTAATGATGAGATAACCCTTGAGCAGGCGATCGAAATGAACCCTGACGGTTTGGTTATCTCGCCTGGACCATGTTCTCCTGGACAGGCAGGAGTGTCTGTGGAGTTTATTAAATATTTCTCCGGAAAAATTCCTGTTATGGGTGTTTGTCTCGGGCATCAGTCGATGGCAGTGGCTTTTGGTGGAGTTATTGGTGGTGCGGGAAAAATAATGCATGGCAAGACTTCGCCTGTCGATCATGATGGGACGGGGATATTTAAAGGTATGAAAAAGCCATTTGTTGCCGGACGTTATCATTCATTGGTAGTAGAAAAAGAAACTCTGCCGCCTGAGCTGGTTGTTAACGCAACTAGTGATGATGGCGAAATAATGGGAATGCATCACATCGAACATCAGACCTATGGTGTTCAGTTTCATCCAGAGTCAGTGTTAACACCATCTGGCAAACGGTTACTTCGTAATTTCCTAAAAATTGTTGATGGCGAGTAGTTAAACTTTTATTACAATCTTTTGATTGTGAAATCCTGTCGAAAATCTTTCGAGAGGTGTAAAGGTGCTTTACATCTATAATTATCAATTGGTAATATCACGCCATGAAAAATTATATCCAAAAAGTTATTGATGGGCAGAATTTAACGCAGGCAGAGATGTCGGAGGCGTTTGACGCTATCATGTCTGGTAACGCTACATCGGCTCAAATTGCAGGTTTAATTGTTGCTTTACGTATCAAAGGTGAAACGATTGACGAGATTGCTGGTGGTGCAGAGTCGATGCGTCGTCATGCGGTCTTTGTTGATACTGGTGTGATGGATGTTGTTGATACGTGCGGTACAGGTGGGGATAGTAGCAGTTCTTTCAATATTTCTACTACGGCAGCTTTTGTGGTTGCTGGTGCCGCTGTTCCTGTTGCTAAGCATGGGAATCGTGCTATTAGTAGTAAGTGCGGGTCAGCTGATCTATTGGCCGCATTAGGAGTTAATCTTGATGTTGATTCTGATACGGTTGAAGATTGTATTCGTGATTGCGGTATAGGTTTTATGTTTGCACCTAGTATGCATCCTGCAATGAAGTATGCTATGCCGCCACGTCGTGAGCTTGGTGTACGTACTATTTTTAATATGTTGGGGCCTTTAACAAATCCGGCTGGAGCTAAAGGGCAGATTATAGGAGTCTTTTCACCAGAACTGACTGAACCGTTCGCTGAAGTGCTGAAGCGGTTGGGTAGTAAGCGTGCTTTTGTGGTACATGGCCATGATGGTATGGATGAGATCACGACGACTACAACTACACGTGTAAGTGAACTTAATAATGGCAAAGTGACTACTTACGAACTGGATGCACTTGATTTTATTGATGAGTATGCTGATCCTGCTGATTTGGCTGGTGATGATGTTGAAACGAATGCGGCTATTACACGAGCTGTCTTGTCTGGTGAAAAAGGACCGTGTAGGGATATTGTATGTCTGAATGCGGCGGCAGCTATTGTGGCTGGCGACAAGGCGTCTGATCTTAGTGAAGGATGGATTGCGGCGCAGGAATCTATTGATAGCGGTAAGGCAATGAAGGCTCTAGAGGGGTTGGTTGAGGGAACGGCTAAATAGTGAATAACGAATAGTGAATAGTGAATAATTATGGTTGAATCAAATATTTTAACAAAAATTACGGATGAGCGGCAGGCTGATGTTGCGGCGGCAAGGAAGCTTGTTTCTATTGAATCGTTGCAGGATCTGGCGGCTGAGAGAATACATCATAGTTTTAAGGATGGGTTGTTAGCTGGCAGTGATGGGATCAAGATTATATCGGAGATTAAGAAGGCTAGTCCCTCGGCGGGGCTATTGCGGCCTGACTATCAGCCAGCACAGATTGCGGCATCGTATGAAGAGGCTGGCGCGGTAGCTATTTCTGTGTTGACTGAACCACGACATTTCATGGGTGATGCTGAACATTTACAGGCGGTACGTGCTGTGGTTGATCTGCCTATTCTGCGTAAGGATTTTATTTCTGACGAATACCAGATTCTAGAAGCGGCTGCATGGGGTGCAGATATCATCTTGCTGATTGTTGCAGCTCTTGATGAGGAGACTATTAGACGACTGTATGAGTTTGCACTTGATCTTGAGTTGGAAGTACTAGTTGAATCGCATTCGTTGGAAGAGTTGAAAATTGCTTTGAAGCTGGAAGAGGCTGTAATCGGCATTAATAGCCGTAATCTGAAAACGTTAAAGACTGATCTTGAGATTGCATCTGGGTTGGCTGATAAGATTCCGGAGGATAGATTATCAATTGCAGAAAGTGGCATTAGGGATCGAGCTGATATTGATAAGTTGGCTGCTTTAGGATATAAAGGGTTTCTGATTGGTGAGACGCTTATGAAAGGTGATGATCCCGGTAAGGCGCTGGAAGAGTTACTTGCATAGTTGAAAATTGAAAGCGAAAAAGTGAAAATTGAGATAAAAATTTGTGGGATGACGAATAGCGATGATGTGAAAGCTGCCGTGGATTATGGCGTGGATTACGTCGGTTTTGTGCTTTATGATAAGTCGCCGCGCGGTATTACGCCGCAACTCTTACGCAAAATTCTGGATAGTACTGGTTCAGATTTGAAGGCTATAGCAGTTTTTGTTAATGAATCACGTGATTATGTCGAAAAGATAGTGAATGATTGCGGACTCTATGCTGCGCAGTTGCATGGTTGTGAGGATCCGAGTGATTTTGCTGGTTTTGGACAGAGAATATGGCGTGCTGTATCTGTTGGTGAGTATGATAGCTGTAAGATTGATGTTAAGGAGTGGCAGGTGGATAGATTTGTGGTTGATGCTGCTATTCCTGGAATGTATGGCGGAACAGGGGCGCTAGCTGATTGGGATAGGGCGGCAGTGATCGCTAAGGAGCATCCTGTTATGCTTGCTGGTGGTTTAACGCCATTAAATGTGGCTGATGCCATTGCTACGGTGAAGCCGTGTGGTGTGGATGTTTCAAGTGGATTGGAGCGAGAGCCGGGGCAGAAGGATTATGATAAAATGAAAGCTTTTATGGAGAATGCAAGACGATGAGTGGCGTTAAGAATAAAGATGGATATTTCGGGCAGTATGGTGGACGTTATGTGGCTGAGACATTGATGCCAGCACTTCTTGAGCTAGAGAGTGCTTATAAGGAAGCTATGGCTGATAAGGCGTTTATAGCTGAGTTTGAACTGTTATTAGCTGATTATGTTGGTCGACCATCGCCGCTATATTTTGCGCCACGTCTGACTGAGGCGTATGGTGGTGCGAAAATATATCTTAAAAGAGAAGATTTGAATCACACTGGCGCGCATAAGGTTAATAATACTATTGGGCAGGCTTTATTGGCAAAGCGTATGGGCAAGAAGAAGCTTATGGCAGAGACTGGTGCTGGACAGCATGGTGTGGCAACGGCAACTGTTGCTGCTCTGTTCGGTATGGAGTGTATTGTCTATATGGGTGAAGAAGATATTGTTCGACAGGCACCTAATGTTAAGCGTATGGAGTTGTTAGGCGCTAAGGTTGTACCGGTCTCGAGCGGAACAAAAACTCTTAAAGATGCTATGAGCGAAGCTTTGCGTGCATGGGTTTCTGCAGTGGATGACACATTCTATGTGATTGGCACTGTGGCGGGGCCGCACCCTTATCCTGATATGGTCAGAGAATTTCAGCGTATTATTGGTGTTGAAGCAAAAAGGCAGATTATAGAGAAAGAGGGGCGCCTCCCAAATATGGTTATTGCCTGTATTGGTGGTGGTAGTAATGCAATGGGGATATTTGCTGAGTTTATTGATGAGCCTGACGTAAAACTAGTTGGTGTTGAAGCTGGTGGACTCGGTATTGATAGTGGTAAGCATGCGGCCAGTATTGTTGCTGGTATGCCAGGCATTTTACATGGTAGTAAAACTTATGTTTTACAGGATGATCAGGGGCAGATATTAAATGCACATTCAATAAGTGCTGGTTTAGATTATCCTGGTGTTGGGCCAGAGCACGCATTTTGGGCCGATGAAGGTAAGGTTTCTTATAGTCCAATTACGGATGATGAGGCACTCTCTGCCTTTTATGAGCTCACACGCTTGGAAGGGATTATTCCGGCACTGGAGTCGTCACATGCTATTGCCGAAGCGAAAAAACGCGCTTCGCAAATGTCACCTGATCAGGTTATTATAGTTAACCTATCGGGGCGTGGTGATAAAGATGTTGATACTATACTTGAAAACAATAAAAAAATGTAAAAAAAACTTGCAGTTTCTTTATTAAAAGTGTAAAAGCTAATGCCTTTTCAGTATAATGGAGTCTTTATTGATATGATCAAAACAATTGTGGGAATGACTTTATGGCTAAATCTATAGCGAAACCAAAGAAGACCAAGAAGACAGCGACAAAACCAAAGGCTAGTAAAGCAACTACAGCCAAGAAATCTAGCAAGAAACCTGTAGCTAACAAAGTGGCACCTAAGAAAACTGTTGCAAAGAAACCTGTTGCAAAGAAGCCTGCACCTAAAAAAACTGTTGCAAAGAAGAGTGTAGCAAAGAAGCCTGTGGCTAAAAAAGCCGTAGCTAAGAAGAGTGTGGCAAAGAAATCTACAAAAAAAGTAACTACTACTAAAAAAGTTGCGGCAAAGAAGCCTGTTGCAAAAAAGAGCACTGCTACTAAGAAACCTGTTGCAAAGAACAGTGTAGCAAAGAAGCCTGCACCTAAGAAAAGTGTTGCAAAGAAGAGCACTGCTACTAAAAAGCCTGTGACAAAGAAATCTGTGGCAAAGAAAACTGCGGCAAAAAAAGATGTAGTTAAAAAGGATACAACCAAGAAAAAGAAAACTACTGTCAAAGCAGAGAAAAAGAGTAGTAAAGCTAAAGGCAAGAAAGCTCTTGCAGCGGAAGCAAAAGGAACAAAGACTGAATTTACTGAAGAGGTAGTGTCTGACGAGGATCGTAATGAGCAGGTTAAAGAGCTTTTGCGTCTTGCTGAGACTCAGGGGTATCTTACATTTGATGATATTAATGAATGCCTGCCTGATAAAGTTGTAAAGCCAGAAGATCTTGAGCAGTATCTAGCACTTTTGCGAGATATGGATGTTGAGATCATCACTGCTGATGCTGTTGATAAATTTACTAAAAAAGCTAAGAAGCAGGTTAAAGGTACACGTGCTGTAAAACTTGATTTCTTTGATGATCCTATTCGTATGTATCTCCACCAGATGGGACAGGTCCCTCTGCTTACTCGTGAGCAGGAAGTTGAGATCTGTAAACGGATAGAAAAGGCTGAAATTGGGGTTCGGGAAGTTTTCACAAAGTTAGGTTTTGTTTGTGAAATGTATCTTGAGCTTGTTGATCGTCTTGAGAATGGACGTGAACGTTTTGATAGAATTGTGGTCGATAAACTTGTTGATAGTCGCGATCAATATTTAGAGATTCTACCAAAACTCAAAAAAGATGTGGTAAGAGTGCATGAACGTTTAGTGACGCAATATGCAGAGCTGAATAAAAGAGGCCTCAAAGTTAAAGAGGTTGCACGTAAAGAAAAGTCCGTCATTAGAACACGTGATAAACTTTCTGTAGTGGTTGAAGCTTTTGGCTTTAAGCAGAAGGTGATTGAAAATATGGCGATGGATGCAGATATGGTTTATGAAGATCTGCGTAAAACCACAAATCAGATTGAAAAATTATCTAAGATGCGTCCCGGTAAGAAACGGGGAGAAGAAATAGTCGCATTAAAGAAAAATGTTTCAAAAATTGAAAAGTATTGTTGTGAGTCTTCAGATGAAGCATTAATTCGCTTCAAGTCGTTACGAGAGTCTCTTCGAAGTGGTCAGAAAGCTAGAACGGAGATGGTTGAGGCCAACCTTCGTCTTGTGATCAGTATTGTGAAGAAGTATATGAATCGCGGGTTATCATTCCTTGATCTTATTCAGGAAGGTAATACTGGGTTGATGAAGGCTGTTGAGAAGTTTGAGTATCGACGTGGTTATAAGTTTAGTACATATGCAACTTGGTGGATTCGTCAAGCGGCTACTCGTGCTATAGCTGACCAGGCTCGCACAATTCGTATTCCTGTACATATGATCGAAACGATCAATAAACTTTTGCGAGTGCAGAAGCGTTTATTACAGGAGTTAGGACGTGAACCAACGGCGGAAGAAGCCGCTGAAGAGATGGATATTCCTGTAGAACGGGTGCGTGCTGTTTATAAGATGGCGCAGCAACCTATATCTTTGCAGTCTCCTGTTGGAGAGGGTGACGATGCTAGTTTTGGGGATTTCATTTAAGATAAAGCTGCAGAAAATCCTTCCGAAATGACAGCTTATAGTATGCTTAAAGATCGTCTGAAAGATGTATTATATACTCTTACAGATAGAGAGCGTGCTGTATTGGATTATCGATTCGGTTTAACCGATGGATATTCTAGAACCTTGGAGGAGGTTGGTAAGCAGTTTTGTGTTACACGTGAGAGGATTCGCCAAATTGAGGCGAAAGCTCTTCGTAAACTTCGGCATCCGACGAGAATGAAGAAACTGGAAGGTTTCTTGGAAGGCAGATAGTTAAGTGCCACACGTCATTACCGTGTAACCATCCGGTTACAATTATCAAACATGAGAGGCGTAAGCGCCTCGTAATAGAAAAGTAGGTATAGTATTATGAACTTAGCATTATTAATGGATCCTCGTGCAGTTTCTGGATTAGCGTTTATGTCGTTAGCATGGTTTATTGTTGGAATGTATGCAGGAAAACATAACTGGAACACAAAACCAGTAAAGAAAACTAAGACAAAAAAGATTCGTGGTGGAAAAGATGGAAAGATCGAACTATATGTAGGAAATCTTTCTTATAATATTCGCACTAAAGAACTTCGTGAAATCTTTGAAGAGTTTGGCGATGTCAAGTCTGCAAGAATTATATCCAATAAGTTCAACGGAAAATCAAAAGGGTTTGGTTTTGTTGAAATGTCTAATAAGGCTGGAGCTAAGGCTGCAATAAGTGCAATGAGTGGCACTGAAATGAAGGGCCGTAAGTTAGTTGTGAATGAGGCGCGTGAGCGCGTCCATGACTAGGCGCTTCAATATATGCCGTTGCTTTTGACCCGTCTTCGTCGGTAATCCGTACTACGCCGTGGCATGCTAGAGCTGCTTACGCTATCGCTACACCAGCTAGGTCAGCAAGCAAGGCATATATTTCCGCTATGCAGTAAAGAAGATACTAGGTGGGTAGGAGCTACTTTCGCTTCGCTATACCAGTTAGGTCGTCATGCAAGGCACATACTTTTGCTTCGCAAAAGAAGAAAATGCTAAAATAATAGGGTCGACACCTTTACTCTAATGGATGACGCCGAGGAGGCCTGCTTGGTAAAAAAGGAGTGTGTGGTATGAAAAATCTAAATAGTAGGTATCCTCTTAGTCATGTAGTTATTTATACTACGAGGATTCTAGAAGCATTTAGCATTGTTGTTGGTGTTATTATGGGGATAGCGGGGGTAAACTATATTGTTAAAGGAATACTTAGATTTGAGATGAGTGTGGCAGTTTTATCTCGTCTTACTTTTGGTTTTTTATTACTTGTAGGTTTTGTAGTGATGGTTCGTGGTCTTTCTTTATCTTTGTTCTATTTGTTTGCCGATACAATTGGTATTAGAGGGCGGCAGATTATTTCTGAGCGCAAAGGCAAGGAATTACATTGTTATGGCTTGAGAGAAGGGGACTTGTTTCATTTGCAAAAAAATCAGATCATCATTCGTTTAACCAAAGGGTCTTTGTCTATTCCCCGGTCTCTGTTTCAAGATAAAGGAGAGGCGATTCTTTCGCACCTTGATATGCTTGAATAACAGTTAGCT
>DAOVUR010000024.1 GCA_030632465.1 bacterium
AAGAAAGCCCGTAATATCTACTTGCATGCTCGCGAATCAGGCGGTAAAGGTCCTAAACTAAAGGTTACCTGGGAAAAGGCTACAGATAGAAAAGCCCCATCAGCTCCAGGGCTTACTGTAGTTAATAAAGCTTTAGAAGATGGAGAGATGTTATTAGAAATTACCTGTGGTGGTAATGATGATACAAAAGGTTTGGCATTAGGGTATGATGTTAAGCTTAAAGAAGGTGGCAGACTATCTAGTGCTAATTGGAAACAGGGTAAAGATCTTCCTCGTTACCGCATTCCGCGCCCAAAAGCTGCTGGTGAAAAGATTAGAGTATGGGTAAAAGATCTTAAGCCTGGTAAAGTATATTCGTTTGGTATTGTTGCGTATGATGAAGCTGGTAACCGTTCTAAACTTACTGTAGCAAAGTCTGCTAAAGCTGCAGGTCCTACAAAGGCACCTTCATTGGAAGAAAAAGAACTTGTGGTGAAAAAGGGGAGCCCTCTTGCTGTTGGTGCTAGCCTAAAAGTTTGGGCCCTAGATGAATTAACAGAAGTTGAACCTGTCTCCGGTAAAGTTTTGGGTGGCAAGGGGTATGTTGAGTCTGACGACCGTAACGGTAACCACGTTTGGAATGGTAAGGACAAGAAAGTGGAGCTGTTTGGTGTTAAAGGTGAGACGGTTTCGTTTCGCTTAGTGCTGGAAAATGCCGGCGCTTCACCTCTTAAAGGATTAAAATTAAATCCGGCTAAGTTTGTTGCTGGCAGTTCATCTATTGCTGGTGATAAAGTTGACTTGCGTCGTGACTGGTATTTTAAAGTAAAGGGCGACTGGACAGTAAGTATTATTCCTGAGCTAGATGGTAAAAATAACGGACTACTTGATATACCGATGGCTGACCAAGGCATTGCTGGCCAGAAGTTACAGACTGTATTGGTAGAGATTAATGTTCCTGCAGATGCAGTAGCTAAGCTGTATGAAGGTGCAATTGCTATCAGTGGTGCTGGTATAGAAGGAAAGCTTCCTGTAAGTCTAAATGTGTATGATGTTGTTATGCCTAAGGAGTTAGGTTTTCTTATTGAGCTAAATGCTTATGGAGAGGGAGGAAAGAAAAAGAAGTTCCAGGCAATCCACCGTCTCGCACATGAGTTTAGGCTTGGGTATAACATATGTCCTTATGGTCACAGTGGAAAACCATCAGTAAAATATATACCTAAAGTAGTGGGTAAAGGTGCTACAGCTAGGATTGAGGATTGGAGTACTTGGGATGAATGGATGGGACCTGCATTAGATGGATCTCTATTTAAAGATTTGCCACGTGGTGCAGTTCCGATACCGCATCAGTATCTACCTTTCTATGAAAATTATCCAACGACGATGGCTGATGGGTATCGTGATGGTGCGCTTCAACCTGATGCTTATGAAAAGGCAACTGGCAAGACATGGAATAAGCATGAGTGGGTTCCGTGGGTTGTTGAGCGTGATGGTGATCATGTCGATGGATTTAATGCAGACTGGAAAGCTGGTGCAAAGAAGATAGCTAGTGATTACCGTAAGCATTTTGAAGATAAGGGGTGGACAAAGACAGAGTTCCAGATCTTCTGTAATAATAAGAACTTCAAAGGTAACCCTGCAGTATCATTATGGATTCTTGATGAACCGAACTTCGGCAGAGATTTCCGTGTTTTGGACTACCTGTACTCTAGCTTTAAAAAACCGTTTGAAGGTTCAAAGCTGAATATCACTCAGCGTGGTGATGTGTCTCGGCCACAGTGGCAGGGTGACAGAATGGATGAGTCATGTGATTACTATGTTGTCTCTAGTGCTATCTATTCCGAACAGGATCTAGTACAAAAACGAATGATGGAAAAAGATAATAAGTATTGGTTCTATGGTGGCTCGCCAGGACCAGAAGTTGATATGGCGCAGCTAGAGGCGTTATACCTTAAGAACTGGGGCATGGGTGCTGTTGGTGGCTTGGCTTACTGGACATCATTTTCTGGTGATCCGTGGGACGATGCAAAGCCGCTGGGATGTGTAGCTAAGCATAGAAATGGATATTCTGCTCAAGCCATGCCTACTGATAGAATTGCTGCACAGCGTCGTGCTCAGCAGGATATGGAGCTACTTGATCTACTATCTGCAAAAGATGGCTGGTCTCAGAAACGTGTTGCTCGTGCATTGGCATCAGCAGTTAATTTGACATCAAAAACTGTTGCGACAAATGCTGATGATCCTGGTAGCACTAGCTTCAAAGAGATTAGTGCTGCTGATCTTGCTAAGATTCGTCTTGCAGTTGTTAAGCTATTGGTGAAATAGAAAATATAGATCAGATCGCCCGGCATCCAGAAGGATGGCCGGGCGTTTTTGTGCATAGGTTCTGTAACTTCGCAGAAGTCATTTAGCAATGGTGGTAAATCAGCACTCCGATGCTGATTAAACAGCTATGGAAAGCTGTTTTACTATAGTAATGCAAGCATCCTGCTTGCAGAAACAAGCCTGCCCGCATTGCTTCGTAAAGCGATGCAGGTGGGCTGGAACCTTGTACGACTCGTCAAGCATTCTCTTTTTATTGAGAAATTACTAGGTCCTGCTGTTAAAAGTTGTGATATTTATTTAATATTTTATGGTTGTATTATCTACTGTTTCGTGTATCCTCTGGGTTCATTTTTTAATCAGGTGTTTTGCTGAGAATGTTTGGCAAAGCCCTATTGTTACGGAGCAAATTGTGATACTTAATATGATTATTCCTTCTACACCAGTGGGTGTTGTGCCAATTCTTATCGGTCCTCTACAAGTTCTTATTGCGATTCTACCAGCTATCATTGCGGCAGTCTTTGGTGCGATCGTAACCATGCTTAAACCATCTTCGGTTAAGGCCGGCTTCAAAGTGTTATGGCGAAACAAATTTGCCACAGTAGCTTTTGTGGCGGTTATCGTTGGTCTTGTCTACGTTTTCTCTTTTGTCTCCAGTCTATTTGGTGGCAAGGCTGGCGCTGCTGAAGCTGCGAACTCTGATTGGGCAATGTTCCGTGGTAATGCTGAGCGCAATGGCTATAGCGTTGATGGATATGAAAATCCTAATTCAGGTGATACGCAGTGGGTATTTGATAAGGATGTAAAAACTTTTTATGCATCGCCTGCTGTGATGGGGAACCGTGTTTATATATCTTCTTCGGATAAAGGACCTTTTAAGGATAAAGGTACGATCTACTGTTTGGATGCAGATAGTGGTGCGGTTGTATGGAAATATGCTCCTAAAGGTTTTAGAGCTACATTTTCTTCGCCATCAATTAATAAAGAAGGATACCTGGTTTGTGGTGAAGGTTTGCATTTTACTAAGAAAGCGATGATCACATGTCTAAAAGTTGAGAATGATAAGCCGAAGAAGCTTTGGGCGTACGAAACAAAGAGTCATGTAGAGTCAACAGCTTGTATCTATGATGGGAAGACCTATCTTGGTGCTGGTGATGATGGTATGTACTGTTTTGATCTAGAGCCAAAAAAGAATGGCGATGCTAATATGCGTTGGCATCTTGAGGGTGAGAAGTATCCTGATTGCGAAGCTTCTGCTGTAGCACTTGACGGAAAAATCTATTTCTGTCTCGGTATGGGCGGAAATGCAGTTGTCTGTGCTGACGCTAATACTGGAGATGAAATATGGCGTGCACCAACACCATACCCAGTCTTTGGTTGTCCTACTATATTGGATGGGAAACTTTTTGTTGGTATGGGGAATGGTAACTTTATTGAAAATGCAGAGACGGTTCGTACCAAAGAGTTGCAGAAGCTGAAAGATAAAGGCGCTACAGAGGAGGAATTGGCTGAGGAAGCGAAAAAGCTTGGTCCTGCTGGCGAAGTCTGGTGCTTTGATCTTGAGAATAACGGTGAAAAACTTTGGAGCTATAAACTTAAGCGTACAGTGCTTGGCACCATAGCAGCAGCTGATGGGAAAATTTATTTTGGTGACCGTTCAGGAGTTCTTACCTGTCTTGATCTTAATGGTGTGCTTGTTAAGCAGGTGAGTCTGCATGAGCCGCTAACAACTTCACCTGTTGTAACAGAAAAATATCTATATTACATTACTGAGAGCGGTAAATTATATGGTATGGAAAGAGAGACTCTTGAGAGCGTGTGGGAGGTTAAGGTTGGCACAGGTGGTCTATACCTAAGTTCACCTGCTGTAGCGCGTGGACATGTTTATGTTGGTACTTCGATGAATGGTATGATCTGTATTGGCGAGCCTTCTTCAACTGAAAAGATAGCTCTTTGGTCTGGTAATCTAGGTGGTGCTGGTAAATCTGGTATTACGGATGCTTCACCACTACCTGCTAGGGCGCGTTCCGGCTGGCGTTACCCAAGTAAAAAATCAACGAATCTTACTGTGCCGGAAGTTAAATTGCCGTTTGTCTCTTCTGGTAATTCGCTTGTGGCTGCTATTGGTGGTGAGCGTAAGGGTGTTTTATGTTTAGAGCTTAATGAGAATCGTAGCAAAGATCCTGCAGAGAAGTGGTTTAATGATACAGCTTCAGTTTCAGCTTTAGCCCTCTATTCTAACTATATTTATGCGGTCACTGGACAGGCTGGTGATACAGATCGTAGTTTGACATGTATTAGTTTTGAAGATGGAAAGACTTTATGGAGTAAATCTGTTGCGGATGGAGCTTCTGGCGGCATGGTTGTTTATCTAGATGAAATATTGATCTTTGCAGAAGCTGGTAAACTGAGCAGTCTTTCACATAAAGATGGCGCACCAGAAAACTGGTCAGTGGCAATTGAGAATGCTGTAGGAAGCCCGCTGCTAGCTGGTGATCTTGTCTTGGTTGCATCGTCAAGTCCATCACAGGTTAAAGCTCTTAGTGGCGTTGGCGGTGTTGCGCTCTGGGAAGCAGATGTAGACGCGTCGATAGTATCAGGGCCTGTAGCTTATGCTAATCGTGTGGCTGTTGGTACTGATAAGGGAGTTGCGATTTTAGATATTCTTACTGGCGAACCTGTTGCGAATTATGAGTGTGGTAAATTAAGCGTGCCGCTGGTTTGTAACGATCTTTATCTCGCAAGTGTAACTGACGCAGGTGTTCTTGTGGTTGCTGACTGGACTGGTAAAGAAGTTTATCGTGAGGAAGGTGTCGTTGTAGGAATTTCACCACTGTTGAGAAATAATCAGTTAGTATTCTTTACGACAGATAATGTTAAGTTACTCAATATTTCTACTGGTGAGTCTTCATTGTGGGTCACGAAAATCGGGTGGCTTGGCGAATGTACAGCGGCGGCAGTCATGGAAAAATCACATCTTTATTTTGGTACATCTAAAAAAGGTATTGTTTGTCTGAAGCCACGTAAGTAGGTTGGCGGACGGGAGAGAGAAAGTATGGCAACTAATTCAAATGAAATGCAGCAAGATAGCAATCGTTATATCAGAATGTTTGGGCCTTCAGTTTCTGATTCCAGACCAGTAACTATTGAAGAGCTTGGTGGTAAAGGCATCAACCTTTGCGAATTGACAACTGCGGGCTTTGCTGTTCCGCCAGGGTTTGTGGTGACTACGGCAGCGTATAACCTGTTTGTTAACAAGCATGGACTTAATTCCAAGATTGAATCAATTATAGATAGGTTAGATGTTGAAGATACTAAGTCTTTGGATCATGCATCGTCCTCTATACGTAATCTGTTTGGCGATGAAGAAGTGCCTCAAGAGTTAGTAGATACAATTTTAGAGTCGTACAAGGTTCTAAAAGATTCAAACAATGCTCATGTTGCTGTACGTTCTTCTGCTACGGCTGAAGACTTACCAGATGCAAGTTTTGCTGGACAGCAAGATACTTACCTAAATATTTCTGGTGATGATCATGTGGTTAAGTCTGTTCTTCGTTGTTGGGCAAGTTTATGGACATCACGTGCTATTGTATATCGTAAACAGCAGAACATACCGATGGAAGGTTTGGCACTCGCTGTGGTTGTTCAGGGTATGGTTCAGGCTGAGATCGCAGGTATTATGTTTACGGCCAATCCACTTACTGGTGCTCGTGATGAAGTGATGATAAATGCTTCTTGGGGACTTGGTGAATCTATTGTTGGTGGGCATGTTACGCCAGATACAGTTATTTCTGAAAAAGATAGTGGTAAAGTTATAACTATTAATATTGCAGAAAAGACAGTTATGACCGCACGTACTGCTGATGGTACGGAAGAGATAGATATACCTGCTGATCTTCGTAGTAAGCGTGTTCTAGATGACGAGATGGTGGTTAAGCTTACTGCTGTTGCTAAGAATATTGAGACTCATTATGGATCACCGCAAGATATTGAGTGGGCATTGTTAGATGGTGAATGTCATATTGTCCAGTCGCGTCCAGTTACCAAGCTGCCAGCAGATCCAGCGGTAGGAAAGAAAGTGTTAGAGTCTGAGAAAGCCAAACTTGCTGATATAGCAAAAAATGGTAAAGGACGCGCTGTTTGGGTTCGTCATAATTTGGACGAAATTCTACGTTCCCCAACTCCACTTACTTGGGATATTGTAAAAGATTTTATGAGTGGCGATGGCGGATTTGGATTGATGTATCGTGATTTGGGATACAAGCCTAGCGAAGAAGTTGCTAAAGATGGTTTCTTAGATCTTATTTGCGGTAGAATATATGCTGATCCAAGTCGTGCGGCTGATCTCTTCTGGGATGGCATGCCGCTGAGTTATGATCTTGATGAAGTTGTAGCAGATCCGCATCAGATGGACGCGGCACCTAGTAATTTTGATGCTGAACGTGCTGACGGAAAATTTCTTATCTCATTACCACGCTTAGTTCGCGATATGTTGCGCTGTTCTAAAGGAATGAAAAAGACTGCGGAAACGGTTGTTGAGAAGTTCCGTGATGAGGTTGTGCCTAAGTTTGATAAATGGCTTGAAGTTAAGTTAGCACAGGATCTGACAAAACTTTCTACTAAGGAATTATTAGTAGAGCTTGATGAGCGTATCGAAGAAGGATTCAATCAGATTGGTCGTGAGTCTCTTAAGCCTGGATTTTTTGGTGGTATTGCTGAAGCTGCACTTGAAGCAAGGTTTGCTACACTTATGGGTGAAGAGAAGGGTCGTACTTTGGCACTTATTCTCACACAGGGATTAGAAGGTGATACTACTGTAGAGCAGAATGCGATGCTGTTTCATGTAGCACGTGATAATGGCACTCAGGAAGATTTTATTGCCAAGTATGGATATCGTGCTGTTGGAGAGATGGAGCTCGCTAATGATCGCTGGTGGGAAGATGACAGCTATATCGAAAAGATTATTACTGCATATAAAGGTGATGAAGTTAAGTCTCCGGCTGTATTACATGAACTTAATGCTGAACAGCGTAAGGAAACGGAATCTGGTCTAATGGAGACGCTTAGAGAGTGGGGCGGATCTGCTTATTATGAAGATGTAGTAGTGGATATGAAAGAAGCTCAGAAGATGTTGCCTTATCGTGAAATCGGTAAAGACTATTTGATTATGGGATACGATATTATTCGTCGTGCACTTACAGAGTTGGGACGTCGTTGGAGAATTGAAGGTGATGTTTTCTTCCTGCGTTTGTCAGAGCTTGCTGAATATGAAGATGCAACGGAGAAATTTGCTGGTTTAATCAAGCAGCGCAAAGAAGAGTGGGCGGCTGCCAAAGAGTTAGATATGCCGGAAGTTGTTGATACTGATGATCTGGAACGACTAGGAGTTCCTGTTGAGTATGATGACGAGGATGTTTTGAAAGGTGATCCTGTTGCGGCAGGAGTTGCTGATGGACCGGCTAGAATTGTTTTTGATCCGAATGATGCAGCATCATCGAACACAAACTATGTATTGGTATGTCCTTCTACCGATCCTGGATGGACTGCACTGTTTGTGCATGCATGTGCTGTTATTGTGGAACAGGGTGGAGTGCTTAGTCATGGTGCGATTGTTGCGCGTGACTTTGGTATCCCTGCTGTTGTATGTCCGGATGCTACACGTCGTATCCCTGACGGTGCTATGATTAGAGTTGATGGTAACCGTGGAGTTATAACAATTATTGATGAAGAAAAAGGGCAGGAGTAATAATGTTAGAGACTATTAACAATTTTGTTTTGCAGTTCAGTGACCCATTGTTTAACTGGATACTCAGTTTGCCGCGTGATCTACGTTTTGTACTCGTGGCTGTTATCACATCGGGATGCCTTGCCGTGGCGCGAAAGCTTACTACGGATCAGGAATGGCTTAAACGTGCTGATGATGACCAGGTGCGTCTTAAACAGTTAGTTAAAGAAGCTAAGAAGGCTGGTGATAAAGAGGCTGTTACTCGTTACAAGGGCACGATGGGGCATGTCAAGATGCTTGGTCTTAAGTATGAGGGAAAACCGTTACTTTGGGCGTTGATACCGATTCTTCTTATTGCAACTTGGGCATTTTGTCGATTGGGTAATGTTGCACCTGCTGCTGATACACCTGTAACGGTTAAATTTTATGTTCCTGCTGCTGCTATTGGTCAGGTGATGCATATGTTGCCACAAGAAGGCTTAACATCTGAAGGTGGCTGGATTACTGAAGTTGTGAGAGATACTTATCCTGAAAGTCATGGCTGGTGGGATGAGTTTAACCATAGTCGTATGATCAAGTGGGGTATGTTGCCACCACCAGAAGGCGTAGCCATCTGGCAGATATCAGGTGCAGCACAGAAAGAGCCGTATAAGATGCAGTTCATCTATAAAGGTGAAACTTACGATATGGATATTCAGATTGGTGAAAAAACTTATAGCACTACACTGAAGATGTATCCAGTAGGTGGGCCAGTGCAGGCATCAGAGATTGTGTTGGCAGAATATAAGATGTTTGGTCTTATTCCTGGATTCCCTATGGCGTTTCATATGCCACCATGGATGGTAGCTTATTTAGCTATTGTAATGGCGCTCTATCCAATGAATAAACATGTTCTTAAGATCTATTAACCTGCGCGAAGATAAACTAAACGTTTTTCTGTGTGGCTTAAGTCGACCAGCATTCCAACTTGTCACAGCGTAGCCAAAGGCGAAGACGGATGCTGTTTAGGAACAGCTATGGAAAGCTGTTTTACTGGCTTTTTGGGTTAGGTTGTCTATAGTCTATATTTTCGAAAAACTCTTCATTTATACTGCTTTTTGTGTAGCGTTGGCCGTCTCGGCCAATCTTTCCCGCAGGGAAGCTCGCCGTTAGGCGAAGTCACAAAAACACTCCTAGGGCTGCGCCAGTCGCTTTTGCCTGAGACAGGCAACGCCACACTCGCTTTTGCCTGAGACCAGTCTTCGCGCTTCGCTTACTACGCCGAGGTACACAGGCAATACACTACACTCCCTTTGGTGTCATCCAGTCGGCTATTAGTGGGCGTGCGTAATCTGATAGAGCTACATAGGCAGCATCTGTCAGGTGTAGTTTGTCTTCAATAAAGAACTCTGCAACTGGTTGTTCGTTATGCAGGAATACGTCATCTGTCTCTATATATAGATCCCCATCTGCAAGTCCTGCTTTTACGGTAGCGTTCAATCTATCAATGAGATCTATTTTATCCTTCTTTTGTGGTGCTTTGATTATGCTGAAGTAAGCTACTGATGTGTTTGGTAATATATCATGAGTAAATTTTAAGCAGTCTGCTATATTTGTTGTGATCTTCTCTTCGCTAGCATTGTTATTAATGTCATTGCTACCGCAGTAGTAGAGTACTATGTCTGGCATTATATCTGGTAATATACTAGGCAGGTGCTCTATCCAATAGTCGGTTATTGTTCCACCAACGGCTTTATTTATAACTGAGCAGTTTGGTGCAACAGTTGCGGCATCACGCCACCCCATAAATATAGAACTGCCAACAAGAACTATTTTCTTCATATTTCATTCCCAGTCATAACTGATGCGACAACTTGGCTGAGTTTGACGCGGCTAGTTGGTTTATCTAGAAATCCAGCTAGGCCTTCTTGTGTGAGGTCACTGATTGATTGATCCTTTGTAAAGCCTGATGAGACTACTACTTTTGCTTCCGGATTAATCTCGCGAATGGCGCGGAAACAGTCCGAGCCGTTCATGACGGGCATAATCATATCTAAAATCACAAGGTCAATGGGTTCGGTGGCATCTTTGTATTTTTGTAAGCCATCTTGACCATCTATTGCCGTGATAACATCGTAGCCGAGTTCTATTAGAACTTCGCGAAGCATAATTCTTACGATATCTTCATCGTCGACAACTAGTATTGTGCCTTTTCCATAAACTATTTTATCATTAAGTACGCGAGGTGCTACCTCTGTTTTCGTAGAGGTTGGGAGTAGAATAGTGAAGGTTGTTCCGTTATTTATTTCGCTGATAACAGTGATAGATCCATGGTGAGATGTGGCAATACCGTAGACGGCAGATAGTCCTAGCCCTGTGCCTTTGCCAAGCTCTTTAGTTGTAAAGAACGGGTCAAAGATTTTCTCTAGTATATTAGATTCAATGCCTGTTCCTGTATCGGTAACTATGATCTTGAGATGTTCTCCTGCATGTAGCTTCCGACTTATTACTTGGTCATGCTGGGTGTCGATAGTGACATTGCTAAGAGTTATAGTGAGGGTGCCGCCTTTTGGCATTGCATCACGTGCATTTAAGCCTAGATTGATAATCATATTTTGTAGCTCGGTATGATCACCAACTACCATGGTTTTTTCTGCATTATTTTTATAGATGATATTAATGTTTTTATCTATGCTATGCAGGAGTATATTTTCAGCCTCCTTGGTGATAGTAAACATATCTACAGGAGTTGATTCTATTTTTCCTTTACGGGAGAAGGAGAGTAGTTTCCTTGTTAAATCGGAAGCTTTGAAGGCGGCATGTAATATTATGTCCGTCATCTCCTGTTCCTTATTATCATTTCCTATAGTAAGTTTTAGGAGTTGTGTTGCACCGACAATGCCACCAAGCATATTATTAAAGTCATGGGCTATACCGCCTGCGAGTTGACCGATAGACTCCATCTTTTGAGAGTGCCGTTGTTCTGCCTCTAACCTATATTCAGTGGTAACATCTCGTACTACTAGTATGACGCCTGAAAGAAGTCCATCAGCAGCAATAATGGGCGCGGCACTATCGGCAATATTTCGTTTAGTGCCATCTTTTGCAATTAAGATGGTATGGCTGGCAAGGTTAACCACATGTTCATAAGCCAGAACTTCGCGGACTGGATTCTCAACTTTCTCGCCAGTAATAGCGCTGATAATCTCAAAAACTTTTTCAATGTTTTTCCCTTTTGCATCAGCAAAATCCCAGCCAGTAATTTGGCAGGCGATCTTATTCATGGAGAGAATCTCACCAGCGTTTCCTGTTGTAATTACTGCATCGCCAATAGAGTTCATAGTGATTCTGAGCTGCTCCTCTTTCTCGCGAGCTTCTTGCCTAGCTTGTTCTTTGAGGGTAAGTTCAGTCTTGAGTATGGCGATTTGTTCAATGATGGTATGACGCATATCAATAAAGGAGTGTGCAAGGCTGCTTATCTCGTCGTGATGATTATCACTTAGAGTGAGTTCATCGCCGTCTTTCAGCTGGGTGGTTGCTAGGTGTAGAGACTTTATTCTGCGGATGATGAATAGTTTGATAAAAAGCCATAGTATAGCTGCAATAATAATCGCAACGCCTAAGGAGTAGGTAAGTATGTAATGTTTTAGTTCAGTAAGTCTAGCGAGTGCATCTGATTCCTTTTGACAAACAACCATATTCCATTTTACGGAGTTCACGGCAAAGACAGTTGCGTTAACCGTTTCACCGTTATCTTGGTAGGATATTAGTTGGTTATGTGAGTATTTCCCTTGGTTGAATTCCTGGATAAAACATTCTAGGTCGCTGTTGCTGATGAAGGATGAATCGATAAGTGTGCTCATCGCATTGGTTTTTGCGATGATGATATCCATATAATCTGGATGGACCACAAGATTATTCTGTTGATCAAAGATGAAAATTTCTATGCCTTGCTTGTTTTTGTTCATTTTTAAAATTGTCTCAAAGATGGTGTTAACGGTGAAATCAGATCCTGTAACGCCAAGAAAGGTGTTGTCGTGATACATGGGGATAACTAGACTTGTCATCCAGCTCTTTATTAGATTGTCGTAATAGACAGAGGTCCATACCAGTTTGCGGTCAGGATTGTTTTCGGGGGTGGCGCTAGAATAGTATATTTCATCAAAAAAGTTATGATCAGCTTCAATCTCGAGCGCCCACTCCTTTGGTGTGATCCGAATAAAACGGTCATTAGTGATCGTCCAAAAGTTAAGAAAATGGAGCCTCATAAAGGCACCGATTCTGTCCCAGAGTATGGCGGTGTTGTTGAATTGTACGATTAAATCATCAGTAAGTTTGTTATGATTAGACGCAAATCCGCCTGAATATCCGTCATCTGACCTGAATCCGCCTTGAGCGTCAACTGTAATGACTGATCTAGGATGATTTGTGAAGGCTTCTTTATTTAGTAGGCAGGTAGTGGTAATCTTGTTGGCGGCAATAGCCACCTGGACTCTATCCTCAATAATGGCATTGAGATTATCTGCATAATTATTTCCCATATGCGTTAAGGTGTTGCAGCTATCCTCTAGGATAGAGTTTCGTTTTTCGTGGATAAGAATAATACCACCGATTATTCCTAAGATAACACAGCCTGTAAATACAAGAATAGGGATCTTGAAACTCAGGCTTGATGATAATTTTATTTGCATATTTACTCCTACACGCTACAAGAAATACTCACACTTTTGGTATAATGCGTTCTAACTAATTTCATACAGTAATACTAACATCTTTAAATATGTCTGTAAATCCTACAGGTAGGTAATTTAAGTATTATTTCAATATTATTGGTTACTTCGCGAGAATTATCGTGTGTGAGTAAGGTCATGGTTATCTTTTAATTTTTTCAGAGATTTTCTCCACTCGGTTTTGTCGCATATATTATTGATTTCTGCTTCAGCCGCTTCGAGTTGCTTAAGTGCCCAAGAGTTAGAGGCTTGCCATTTAATCCAATGTTTGGGGTATTCAGAGCGCATTTTATGTAGTTTGATGCCTAAGAGCCCAGCTATGCCTTTTCTGACTATCTGTTCTTTCTGCTCGTTGCCATCTTCTCTCGTATAATCTAATAGTGGTAGCAGTGGCGGTAGTGCTGCTGCGGAGAGGTCTTTGAGTACAATTGGGCGCATAGCTCGCTTTTTACCTTGGATGATGCTCTGTGTATTGTAAGTTGCGCATAGCCAGTTGCTAGGAGTTAGCGATAAGAGTAGCACTGCTACGCAGAATGATAGAACGTATTTTCGTAGTAACCATATCCATGATCTTTCAGCTGCAACTTTATAAACCATGATAGCAAGACTAGTCATGATTAGTAGTGCGCCATATATGCCAGTAATGCGTAAATTGGTTAGACCACTAAAATCAATATACATGCCTATTCTACGCACTGTTCCCACGGCCAGTATGGCGTTCTGTACTGCCCATACGTAAGACCAGAGCTTGAGATGTTTGACTCGTCTATCAAAGTTTAGTCCAGACCGGAAGATACAGCCTATGACAATGCTACTTACGAGTAGTGCTAAGGTAAGCCAGCCGCAGCCTGAATGAGTATAAGATGTCCAGGTTACGCCAGCTGGCAGTTCTGCCTTCATGTATAAATAGATAGAGTCTAGTCCGTTGTATGCTAGAAATAGTATGTTCACAAGTATAAGTGTCACAAGTGCTACTAGTCCGCCATCAGGGCTAGCAAGTTCGTCGTCTGATTGCGCAAGAGTGTCATTAAGGCTACTAAGTTCATCTACTATGTCGTTTTCTATAACGGGTTTTATCAGCGCGGCAAATAGTACTAGCCATAAGAGCAGGATAAAGATTCTAAATGGAGTGATTAACTTGAATAGTTGTTCGATCCACGTTCCTATATTATTTAATAGAGAGTCAAGGAAGTTACCGACAACAGGATTAGCAGCGCTAAATATAACTATGAAGACAAGGCATACTAGTAGAGGTACAAGAATAACCCTAGCGCGTATAGATTTGCTTTCTTTTTGGTCGGTATCGCTATGTTTCTTGAAATGCTTAGCCAGCAGATGATCCATCAGTCTGGATGGTGCTTGTATTAATGTTAGCATGGAGGCTAATAGAGCACTTGGCATTTTCCATTTGGGACGATAGATTTTGATAGCAAAGAGAAATAGTGAGACCCATCCTGCAACTACTACTAGC
>DAOVUR010000014.1 GCA_030632465.1 bacterium
AGATGCCACATAATATTCACTCTTCATACGCCCTTCAACTTTAAGCGATACAATGCCACTCTCAACAAGTTGCGGAATATGCTCGATCATACAGAGATCTGTTGATCCGAACAAAATTGTTTCACGGCCCGTCTCCAAAATTGAATATCTCTCGTCTGGTCGGCTTTTTTCAATAAGATCCCATTCCCATCTACAAGAATGTTTACATTCACCGCGTGCACCACTTTTGCCACAAAGATGAGCGGAGAGTAAGCACCTACCAGAAACGGCCACGCACATTGCTCCATGCACAAAGACCTCCACCTCAACACCACTATCCCGAGAAACCTCAGCAGCATGTGCAAGTGTACATTCTCGCGCCAAAACAACTCTAGATGCGCCTGCACTCTTCCAGAAAGAAGCACTCTTGGTATTAGCGGTGCTAAGTTGTGTCGAAATATGAATTTCCATATCAGGACGAATTTCCTGCACCAAACTAAATGCACCTGGATCAGAGACTATTACCGCATCAAATGAGATATCAGACGTTTCCTCTAGCCATGCTTTAATCAAGGGGAAATCTTCATTATACATCAATGTATTGATGGCAACATATAGCTTACAGCCATTCTTATGAGTATATTCAACGGCCTCGGCAAGTTCTTCAGCGGCAAATGATGACTCATCAGGACGCATAGACAATCCGTTTGCTCCGATATAGACAGCATCTGCACCATACGCAATTGCCATACGAAGCTTAGACATATTTCCAGCAGGTAATAGTAACTCAGGTAGTTTCATAATTATCCAATAATAAATTGCATTCGATTCAGATGGGGATATCCTGCGAAGATATCAGCAATTTTGCAATCATCAATTTCAATCGATGATCAACAGCCAACTGCTAGCTACACTTTTTCTGCTGATCTGAAATCTTTGATATTCAACTGTAGTGACCGGCGACCGCCAAATGTATTTTCCTTTAACTGCACTAGCATGTCCATCGATCCAGAGGGCAACTCAACATCACCTAAACCAAACCCAATGGAATCAAGCTGAACATCACCATTGCCAACTATCATTTTGATATGATTCTTTCCTACTATCCGCGGCACACCAACGGGAGCAACATCATGCAATCCCCATATAGGAGTTGGATTTCCAGAGCCAACAGGAGCCAGACGCTGCATACCACGCCAAAGTGCTTCGTTAGCATCACTTAAATCAACCCACGCATCGACTTGTATGGATGGCTTCAAATCATTAGGGCCCACGCTCTCTGAACAGGCCTTATTAAAGCGTTGACGGAACGTCACAAGATTTTCCTTCTTAATCGTAATTCCAGCGGCCATCTCATGTCCGCCGTAGGCTTCCAATAAATCAGAGCACTTACCTAGCACCTCAACCATATTCACACCTGCGACACTCCGACACGAACCACGCCCCACACCGCTCTCGTTAAATCCTATAACAACTGATGGTCGGTGATAGCGGCCACATAGACGTGAGGCAACAATACCAACAACACCTACATGCCAAGTTTTCTTGCCTGTAACAATGCCACTAGTATGCTCTGCATTAAAACGACGATCAACATCCTCTACAGCACTTTCCAGGATTTCATTCTCGATTATTCGACGTTCTTTATTCACATTATCTAATTCACGTGCAAGCTTAAAGGCCTCCGTGGAATCCGCTGCCAACAATAAGTCCAGCGCCTTATCAGCATTGCCCAAGCGTCCAGTAGCATTAAGGCGTGGAGCAAGCAGAAAACCTATATGGTAACAAGTCATGACTGAATCTATTTTAGATATTTTTATCAGTGCAGACAATCCCAGACTAGGCTTGCTGTTTATACGCTTTAATCCATGCTTAACCATAATCCGGTTATCACCAAGTAGCGGCACAACATCAGCAACAGTACCTATCGCAACCATATCTAAAACTTCATGTAGATCAACACCTTTTAAATCTTTGCCACGCTCCTCCAAATCCTGAATCAAAGCACAACAAAGCTTAAAAGCAACTCCGACACCAGCAAGTAACTTAGCGTTCTCATCATCCCCCAATTCAGGATTAACAACCGCCAGTGCATCAGCAACTGTAGACTTAACGCTATGATGATCAGTCACAACCACATCTACACCTACCTTCTTCGCCGCATCCACCGCGTCGCAAGAGGACGTGCCGCAATCAGTCGTAATAATAAGATCTGATTTGCGCTCTGATTGACATCTATTAAAAGCCGCTAAAGAAAAGCCATACCCTTCAGACAAACGTTCAGGTAACACACCTTCCACATCAGCCCCCAACTGCCGCAAAACCTTAACTAATACTGCTGCTGAAGTAACACCGTCCGTGTCAAAATCCCCAAAAATAGTTATAGTTTCATTCGTCTCTACCGCTGCTCTCACACGATCAACAGCTTTACGCATATCAGGTATAACAAATGGGTCATCCAAATCATTGTAATCAGCCTTAAGAAATTTTTCGGCACTATCCTTTTCTGTATGGCCACGCGCAACTAATATGTGCCCTAGCGCTAAAGGAAGCTTTAGCTCTTTTGCTAACATCTTAGCTATAGACTCATTACTATCTACATCTTTCCAAATATATTCCATTACTTCACTGTCCAATTATTTACAAACCAATTAATTCACACACCACACTTAAAATTCATTCTGCAACAAACAAAAACAAACGCTCATCAGATGACAAGCGCTCGTCTCGTATTTTTACCCATCACTAACCATTAATAATTTATCATTAACAATTAAACTTTAACCTTACCTCCTAGATCAGGTTTTCTATTACGGTACCAGAATAAAACAACTGGTGTTGCAACAAATATTGATGAATAAGTACCAACCAAAATACCGATACATAACGCAAGTGCGAAGTCAAAGATAGCACCGCCACCAAATACCAACAGCATCACAACAGTAATCAATGTTGTTATGGAGGTCAAAATAGTACGACTTAGCGTCTGGTTAATACTTAAGTTACATATATCCTTAAATGACATATTACGTTTCAATTTAAGATCTTCCCTGATCCTATCAAACACAACAATCGTATCATTTACAGAGTAACCAACAATCGTTAAGAGAGCCGCAATAATTGGCAGACTAAGTTGACGACCAAAGAGCGTATAGATTCCAACTGTAATCAGAACGTCATGCGTAAGAGCAACAATCGCCCCAATAGCAAAACCAAGCTCAAAGCGGAATGAAACATAAATAACAATCCCCAATAGAGCCATTACAATTGACCAAACGGCCCTACTCTTAAGCTCTTTGCCGATCTGTGGACCAACCTCATCAGCCTGTGCAATAACAAAGCCAGCAGACGCAAAGTTTTCGGTCATACATTTATCAACAGCTATAGCAGTCTTCTCTCCATCAACAGTAACATCAGATGCTTTGATAAGTAGGAATGCATCACCATCTTTTTCAAGCTCTTGCTGATACTGAATGTTTGCATCCATAATGCCAGCCTTATCAAGAGCATCACGAATAGCCCCAACCTCAACCGCTTCATCAAATGTATATGTAATAGCAGCACCACCAGTAAAATCAACACCAAAGATCTTATTAGGACTATCCACGCCCTTGACTACCATCATTCCCCAAGTAACAACAATCACAGAGATAGAAAGCACTGCACAGATCTTACGGAACGAAACAAAGTCGATCTTTGTATCCTTAACAATACGAAGCATCTTCAATGTCTTTTCACTCTTCTTATTTGCAACTGTTGCAAATAACATCTTAGTAACCACTAACGATGTATACATGCTCACTAAAATACCCGCACATAGCGTTACGGCAAATCCACGAATCGGACCTGAACCAAAGATAAAGAGAATAACACCAGTTAGAAGTGTTGTTAAGTTGGCATCCATAATCGTAATGAACGCACGATCATAACCCGCAATAATAGAAGTCCATAATCTCTTTCCTGATCTTGACTCTTCTCTAATTCTCTCAAAAATCAAAACGTTAGCATCAACTGCCATGCCAATCGTTAACAAGATACCAGCAATACCAGGTAGAGTCAGAACAGGTAATCTTACAACACCACCGCCACCTACATGCCCCATACTGAGGAAGCCAGCAGCGACAATCATACCTAAAGGAAGAAGTATCATATTAAGTAGAAGTGCAATATCAGCAACTATTCCGCAGAACATATAGTAGATCAACATAAACGCCAGTACAATAGCAGCACCCATAAGAATAGCTTTTATACCACTATTAATTGAATCTTCCCCTAAGCTAGGAGCAACAAATCTAGTTTCAACAATTTTAACCGGAGCTGGCAATGAACCTGCACGTAAGACGTTAGCAAGACGTTTAGCCTCTACAGTAGTAAAATTACCACTAATCTCTGCACTACCACTAAAAATAGCACTGTTAATACGTGGTGCCGAAAAGAGCGTACCATCTAAGACAATTCCTAGCTGATGATAATTGTTTGGATCAGGATTGCGAGGACCACCCGGCGCATGATCAGAAGTAACAACACCAAATTTCTTTCTACCCTTTGAGTCAAACTCAAGTTTAATGACCGACTGCCCCATACCTGTAAGTTCAGCCCATGCATTCTTTAAGTTATCACCAGAAAGCTCATAACGACGTTTTACAAAATATGGAGTGTAAACCTTTTCGCCACGTACTATATCTTCCATAAGCAATAGCTCATGCTCTTTATCTGGCGCATGGAATCTACCGCGCTTAGCGAGATATGCAACATCCATCTTTTCATCAGACAAACTATCCCTGTCACGGAAATAGTAATTTCTGCCGTCAGATTCCACTATCTTATACCCTTCAGGAACAAGATCCTTATCAAACAGCTTCTCAACTAATTCAGCATTTCGGTCATGCACCATACGGAATTCAAGAAAGGCCAGACTTTTAATACTATCTTCAGCATCTTTCCGTTTAGCTTCATCAATACCAGGAAGCTGAATTATAATACGGTTATCTTTGCCTGGATAGATAACTGGCTCTGCAATTCCCATTGAGTCAATTCTGTTACGAATAACTTCAACAGCTCTACCCTGCGCACCATCAAGAACATTCTTAACTTGTCTATTAAGATCTTCGTCAGAGATACCTATCTGATGCGCCTTAATCTCCTCGGCGACAGCCTGTTCATCAATTTTAACAATGAAACTCGTTCCACCCTTTAAATCCAAGCCAAGCTGAATTTTCTCTTTTAGCGGTGTTACAATCCACAACGAAAAAGATACCAAACCTATCAATAACAACCATTTCCAAAGCGCATGCTTATCCATTAATTTACTCCTATAAATACACTTAATTTCTAGTTAATTTGCAGTCTTATATACCAACCAGCATATAATCAACAACCTATTTATCTTCATCCGTCGCTTTTTCGCCTTTTTCAAGAACACGACTAACAGCGCCACGAGAAACTTCCACCTTTACACCATCAGCAATCTTGATCATAAACGTATGCTCTTTAACATTCGCAATAACGCCCAACATTCCACCGCCAAACATGACACGAGCACCTGTCTTAAGCTCGGTAATCATCTTTTTACGCTCTTTTTCTTTACGTTGCTGCGGCCTAATCAACATAAAATAAAATATACCAAAAATTATCAACATAGGGATCATCATACCGCCCCCTAGTCCGCCTAATAATCCTTCTCCACCACTTGCTGGTGCTGGACATGCCTGTGCTACTGGTACTAATAAGTCAAATATTCCTGTCATCAGATTTTCTCCTCTATTCCTTCGTATTCTTTTCGCAATTCAGAAAAGGTACCGTCTTCTAACGATGCCCTTATTTCTTTCATAAACTCCATGTAACGATGCAAATTATGCAACGTCAACATCCTAACTCCTAAAATTTCATTCACGTTCAGCAAGTGCCGAATATATGCACGACTAAAGTTCTGACACGCATAACACGTGCATCCCTCTTCAATCGGCTTCGTATCAAACTTATACATACCAGCCTTAACGGGATAACGTCCACGCTTAGTAAACGCTGTTCCGTTCCTGCCAAATCTTGTCGGTATAACACAATCAAACATATCAATACCGCAGGCAATAGCCTCCAGTATCTGAGACATCTTACCAACCCCCATCAAATAACGAGGCTGATTCTCTGGCAGTGCCGGCACACTATCTTTTATCCCCTGAATCAAAAGCTTTTCAGGCTCACCAACACTCACTCCGCCAACTGCATAACCGTCAAAACCGATCGACACTAATTCCTTCGCACAGTGCCTGCGCAGCTCACTAAATTCGCCACCCTGCACAATACCAAAGACAAGCTGACCAGCATCCATCTCCTGTTCAGCACATAAAGCCGCCCAAGATAATGTTTTTTCGACCGATTGACAAGCATATTTACGATCACAAGGATAAGGAACACATTCATCAAAAACCATTGCTATATCAGAGCCAAGCGTTCGTTGTATCGCCATAGCTTCAACAGGCCCCAGAAAAATACGTTTTCCATCAAAATGAGAGTTGAATTCCACGCCATCATCACGGATTTTACGCAAGTTAGATAAGCTAAAAACCTGAAAGCCACCACTATCAGTTAAGATCGGTTTATCCCACCCCATAAATTTATGTAGCCCACCACAAGCCTCCATAATTTCCATGCCGGGCCGGATATTTAAATGATACGTATTACCCAGCACAACTTGTGCGCCAACAGTATGCAACTCCTCGGGAGAAATAGATTTAACAGCACCCTGCGTACCGACAGGCATAAAAACCGGCGTCTCAATAACACCATGCGCCGTAGTGAGACTACCACGCCTTGCACTGCTATGCGGATCAGAACTAAGAACTTCAAAATTGCCAGGCTTATTACTTTTCACTATTAATTATTCACTATCTTATCGTTTTTATTATTCACTAACAAAGATCCGCCAAAACAAGAGCCGCCATCGACTCAACAATCGGCACAGCACGCGGCAAGACACAAGGGTCATGTCGACCTTTAGCCTCAAAGACAACTGGTTTACCATCATAATCAACCGTATCCTGCGGCAGACTAATCGTCGCTACAGGCTTAAATGCAACTCTAAAAATAATTGGTTCGCCATTAGAAATACCGCCCTGAATACCGCCACTATTATTAGTAACCGTACCAAGTCCATACTTCTTCATAACATACATATCATTATGTTCAGAGCCACGCAGCAAAGTTCCAGCAAAGCCAGACCCAATCTCAAATCCCTTAGCTGCCGGTATAGAAAGCATAGCCTTAGCCAAAGATGCCTCAAGCTTATCGAATATAGGTTCACCCCATCCTGTCGGCACACCCTGACAGACGCATGTAACAACACCGCCCACAGAATCACCATCATCTAACACTGATGCTATACGCGCCTCCATAAGCTGCGCCGTATCAACATCAGGACAGCGCACAACCGTCTTATCAACCAAATTACGCGAAATATCCAGCAGGTCAATATCAGGCATAATAATATCCTGCACAGAGCTAACCCAAGCAGTAATGCTTATCCCATGAAGTGCAGCCAACACCTTTTCAGCTACAGCACCAGCAACAACGCGCCCAATAGTTTCACGAGCACTCGCCCGTCCACCACCACTAGCAGCCATCACACCATACTTCTCTTTATATGTAAAATCAGCATGAGACGGCCGCGGCACATTGCTCATCTCTTTATAGTCACCAGGACGTTGATCTTTATTATCAACCAACATACAGATAGGCGTACCTAAAGTAAGGCCATTTTCCACGCCAGAAACAATGCGCACCTGATCCTTCTCGTCACGAGGAGTACTCAAGGCACTCTGCCCAGGCCGACGACGATCCAGCTGTGGCTGAATATCACCCTCATTCAGCTCCAGCATAGCAGGACAACCATCAATAACAGCACCAACATTCAGGCCATGCGATTCGCCAAATGTCGTTACCACAAAATTATTACCTATTGTGCTTCCCATTACTTTTTCTCCAAAAATTCATAAACAAACAGTATAACACCGAACAACAAATATAAAAGAGCTAAATGTGCGTTTCTTGCGCTTTTTTGTGACTTACAGCCCCAACTCCATCATAAGCTTCTTTGCCACTTCCACCTTACTCATAAGCGGCCAATCTTCGCGTCTCCCATCAGCAAATAGCAATGTAACCCTATTAGTATCAACTGCAAAACCAGCATCATCCGCAGCCACATCATTTGCCACAATCAGATCAAGTCCCTTCTCCACCAACTTACGCTTGGCTTCCTGCACTGGATCACCAGTTTCAGCCGCAAACCCAACAAAGACACGCTCACCTTTATCAGACATAATAGACTGCAAAACATCTGGCGTACGCTCCAATTCCAGCGTACCACTCATATTAGCTTTCTTCAGCTTAACCGCACTAACAGATGAAGGGCGCCAATCCGAAACAGCCGCAGACATAATAAGCAGATCACACCACTCTAAATTATCCTGCACTGCTCTTAGCATATCTTCCGCAGATAGCACATAGATAACATCCACGCCAACAGGTGCCGAAAGCGATACCGGCCCACTAATCAAGCGCACCTCATGTCTCGCCTCAACCGCAGCCCAAACCAAAGCATATCCCATCTTGCCAGTAGATCTATTACTCAAAAACCGTACTGGATCAATACTTTCCCTAGTTGGCCCCGCTGTTATTAATATTTTCACATTAACACCTTATCTAAATCGTTCGACTTGCAAACAGCGATACACTCACCCCTGTCTCATTACTCAAAACAACCATAATATGCAGACTGAACAACAAATACAATAGTAAAAAGGCTATTTATGCAACCAGACACAAACATTATGACTCTCCAAAAAAACTGTACTACCCGCCCATGATTGCGGAAAACTATCCTCAATGCTTATTCACAATATACAACTTTACTTTCACCTCATGATAAAGCTGTAGCACGTGTTGCAAAAAAAGAGAAGTCGTTGATACCGAAGCCTTAAAAACAGCAATAGTTAAAAAAGGATTACGTGTCGCAACTGACGTTTTTGAAAATGAGCCTAGCGGTAGTGAAGCAGATTTAGAAGACACATCACTGGCAGCTCTTGTTACCTGCACGCCTCATATAGGTGCTTCAACAGATCAAGCATCCGAAGCAACAGTAAGCGAAGTCATCAAAATTGTTCACTCCTATAAAACGTCTGGCAAACCAATAAACACGGTAAACATAAGAGCTAAAGTGAAAGTGAGACAGTAGCCAAATCCACCATAGCGTAGGCTGATAGCAGCCGCAATATGCATCAGCTCAGAAGAATTCAATCTCTATGTGTCAACTTCGCAAGTAAGCTTGACTCTTCTTTCTATTCACGAGCTTATCAGTATTGCGCTCATACCCTCTAGTGTATATTTCTTCCTCAAGCTGACCAGTAGGCAGTAACATATTCCTTATGTCAGCCTGATCGCTCTTTGCATTTTGATTCACCGCAACAGGGTCGCAAACACTCAACAAATATCCTCGCAATCTTTCAACCAAAATATCGACTTCCTCAGAATCAGGGTCCGTAACAATTAAATCATGCATTTCATCAGGATCATTAACTAAATCAAACAACATTGGTCGCGCCCCTACACACTCAACATATTTGTATTTCCCGTCACTAACAGCAAACAGGCCTTCAGGTGATCCATTAGCATGATACTCACAAAACGCGAAATCATTCTTAGGCGCATCGTCTACCCCTTGCGCTAACTTCAACAAAGAAATACCACGATAGCCAGATGAATCCTCTAAACCAACTGCTTCCACTATAGTTGGAAAAATATCAATAGTTGATGCTGGGGTTTTCTCAACAACACCCTTTTGTACTTTCGGACCAGATATAATAAGCGGAACCCTAATCGAATCCTCATACATATTCATCTTGCCCCACATCTTATGTGCACCACAATTTTCACCATGATCACTAGTATAAATAATCAATGTATCATCAAGCAGGTTTTCTTCTTCAAGCGTAACTAACAACTTGCCGATATGCCGATCGAGCAATTCACAGTGAGAATGATAACCTATATGAGCTTTACGAAGATCTTCCTTATTGGTTAATAGCCCGCAATGATGCGATGCAAACGCCTTATGATACGGATGCAAATTTTCTTCTGTATCAAAATATTTCTCAGATAGCTCATCTATATTGATAACAGATTCATAATAATCCCAAAGATCAGGTGGTGGTGCCCAGCCAGGATGCGGGTCAAAAAGCTGAACATTTAAGATCCATGGCTCCTGCATTGGTCGCTCTTTACGTAACCACTGAATCGACCTACCAGCTATCACAAAATCGTGAAAAGGACGTGAATGGTAATCTTCTCTTCGTCTCGTGGAGCGTAATTGATTAAGTTTACTTAAGCGCGGAAGGCTCGCTTGATCTCGGTACAACGAATGCACATCATAACTAGTTCTATCACGCCCTAGAATACAAGTTTCAATGCCAGAATCACAACCTTCCTTAAAATCATTACGCCCAATAGAACAGAAAGGAACATCATTATCCTTAAAAAAATGTCCCCATCCCTTAGAGGAACCATCCCATGGTGAAGAGTTGCACCACGTTCCTATTTCATGAGCATACCGCCCAGCAAACATACTCCCTCGCGATGGTATACAAAGCGGACTCGTACAGTAGGCTGTATCAAACATCACTCCATTTTTAGCAATCGAATCAATATTAGGCGTACGAGTAATAGAATTACCATAACAACCAGTAAACATAGGATTATGCTGATCCGACATTATCAATAAAACATTCATTATACTTCCTTCCCGATGCAACAAACATCAAGTCCCATTGTTCCATTAACCGCCGCAAGGTGCTCTACATTATTTATTCACGTAGCAATCGTTTCTTTAACAGGATAATTACTTCTACCACTTAATCATTAATCCAACATTAGCAGATAATCCATCCATTAGATACTCATCATTCATACTGACATTCACTTTGTTATATCTCACTTCAGCCATAGCACCCACAACAAACATATTGAACTGCACACCCAGTACACCAAATCCGCCAGGACCACTATCATAATCAAGGTCAGACTCAACTAGATAATAACCAGCACCTATCCCGATATACGGCTCCAAAATAAAAGGAATTCCAACCATTACAGTTGCCTCCAGTGGAGTCACCGAAGTATCCGCATCACTAAATCGCACATAACTGGCGCGAACATCACCAGCGAACAGACCCAGAAGTTTCTTTCGCAACTTAACACCACCACCAGCACCATCAATACTTTTACCTATACTGTCGACACCACCCCAGTAAGTTAAAAATCCAGTCAAACTAGTTTCGCCAGCATTAGCAACACCAACAGAAAACAGACCGAGCATAACAACCATCAACATTTTCTTAGCCATCGTTATTTTCCTTCTTATTAATAATGTGCTGAGATCCCTTTGCCTGAGGACAGGCAACACTACACTATCCCTACCCAACAAAGCTTTCTTTTTCACCCTTCACCTAAAACCTAACACCTAAAACTTAAAACCTATTCCTCATAACATTTTCACTACTTCGTAAGCCATCAATCCCCGAACTAACAATACCGCCAGCATACCCAGAACCTTCACCACACGGATACAAGCCACGCACACCAATAGACTGTCCATCCTCACCACGCACAATACGCACAGGACTAGAACTACGACTCTCGGTTGCATACAATAGTATTTCATCCAAAACCACACCCTGCATACCTTTAAGCATCTTTGGTATTGTTGCTAAAAGAGTATTCTCCACAAACTCAGGTAGCAACCCCCGTAATTGCGCTGGTGCCGCAGCAGGACAAGAATACTCAGCCGGCAAACTCGATGCCGCACTGCCATCAAGAAACTCCACCAAGCGTTGCGCAGGCAACCCGTAATTAGAACCACCCGCTATAAAAGCCTTAGATTCCATACGCCTCTGAAACTCCAAACCAGCTAACGCAGGGTAAACAACGCCTGAATCATCATTTTTCATTCTGGCAAAATCTTCGACAAAAACAGGCACTAAAAATGCCGCATTACCAAAAGTTTTATCACGCTTAGAAAGACTCATTCCATTAGAAGTAATCAACCCTTCTGATGACGCACAAGAGATATCTAAGCATGCCTAACACAGGCAAAAAGTATAACAAGAGCGCTCATCATCCTCAGCACGACGCGTCAATCTAAAGCTTGCGCTACCAAGACTACCAAAACTCCCACCCCACTGCGCAGTATCAATCCGATGTTGTGGCAACTCCAACCTAACACCCACCGCAAAAGGTTTAGCATCCAGCGGGACACCTTGCTCCGCCAGCATCGCATACACATCACGCGCACTATGACCTACAGCCAACACGCAGTGATCGGTCCGTATTTCCTCTCCAGAAACAACAACACCGCGCAATACACCATCGTCAATCATAACTTTATCTAGTCGCGCTCCAAACCTGACCTCGCCACCTAGCTCAACAATACGATTTCGTAATGCCGGAACTAGCTCCTTAAGAATATCGCTACCAAGGTGTGGTTCAGCATCAATCAGAATATCAGGCGAAGCACCACAACTAATCAGGATCTCCAGAAAGCGCCGTATACGTGGATGATCCTTACTGCGCGAAGTAAGTTTACCATCAGAAAAAAGTCCCGCTCCACCTTCACCGTAAAGAACGTTACTTTCAGAGTCCAAAACACCGTTCTTCCAAAAATCCTTTACTCGATCAGAACGCGCATCAGCATCCTCTCCACGTTCCACCAACAACGGTTTCATACCAGCCTCAGCAAGAGCAAATGCAGCCATCAACCCAGCCGGTCCCGCACCAACCACAACAGGTCGTAAACCGTCATACTCTTTCAGCGTAGCAACTGTCTTGGCCTGTGGCTTCACGTTCCGCACTACTTCCACATCACGCTTACCACTAGGTTTCTTTCCCGAAACATCAACTTCAACAACAATATTTACACGCGGCGCTCCACTACGCGCATCAATAGAGCGTCGCACCACTTTTAAATTATGCATCACAGACGAATCACAGCGAAGTTTCTTGGCAACAACTTTAGCAAGCTGCTCCACACTATACCCTGGAGGCAAATCAAGCTGACTAACTTTCAGTCTCATTATACAATCCCTAGCATTTTAACATTCACTACACTAAGCCAACAAATCGTGTAGGACATCCACAATAGACTCTCGTCAGTTATCAAAAAGAAGAAGAAACTAAAAGTATCAAACCAGCTATCGTACTGTACAGTTAATTGTAATTCTTTGTGGTCTAGCCTTTACACTTCTCCAGTTACCATTTACATTCTTATTTCAATCTTACTGGAGAATTTATAGATGTTAAATGTTGAGAAAGTCGCCGTAGGCGCATATGAGGTTAATTGTTGGATTATATGGGGCAAATCAAAGCAAGCTATTGTAATTGATCCAGGTGCTGATGCCGAAAAGATCAAAAAAGTGATAGAAGATAACGGGCTATCCGTTGCCGCATATATGCTGACTCATGGTCACGCCGATCACATCTCTGGACTAGCTGATATATCTCGTATGATTCCCGCAGAACTGGGTATCCATCCTGACGATGCAAAATGGGCATTCACACCTAACAATGTAATCCCTCCATTCTATTCGCAACCAGCTACACCAGAAAAAATCGACCGTGATCTTACAGATAATCAGACATGGCAAGATGGCGAACTAAAATATAATGTCATTGCAACACCAGGCCACACCCCTGGCGGAGTCTGCTTCTATTTCCCTGAAGAGAAACTACTCTTTTGCGGCGACACCCTATTTGCCGGTTCAGCAGGCAGAACCGACCTACCAGGTGGTGATTCACGAACACTTGCCGCCTCACTAAAAAAACTATCACAACTGCCGGGCGAAACAAAAGTACATCCTGGTCACGGTCCAACCAGCACCATTGAACATGAAAACAGAACAAACTACTTTATGAAGTAACGTCCAGTAACTACCTATCTCCGAGAGGTAGTACACACGAGCAGAGTAACTACCTATCTCCGAGAGGTAGTACCGCGTTTAAGTCAACACGTATATTCCATATTCACCCTCTAGACTATCACCTCTCGGAGATAGGTGATTACTACCCGCACACATACCCTCAAGACTGTCACCTCACGGAGATAGGTGACTACTTACTTGAATCAGCGCCCTGCTTATGCCACAATTTTACATCTGAAAATTAACCAAGGATAATACATGGAAAACTTACTAGAAATTATCGGTTACTCATTTCTATCAGGAATAACAGTATTTCTGGGCGGTCTCCTGTCTAGATCCTTTGAAAACCATTTTCAGAAAGGACTTACCAAAGATACGATAGTCCATGTATCAATTGCATTTGGTGGCGGAATAATTGCTGCTGCAGTTGCATTTGTTTTAGTTCCACAAGGCATGGTCGCCTTTCATGTTTTGCCAATGGCTCTTATATTTTTAGCTGGTGCGATGACATTTTTCTTTTTGGATCGATATATCGAAAATAAAGGTGGCTCACTATCTCAACTACTAGCAATGTTGATGGATTTTGTTCCTGAAGCCATCGCCTTAGGTGCAGTATTCGCTACTGACCATAAACTAGGTCTGCTACTTGCAATCTTTATCGGTCTACAAAATTTCCCTGAAGCATTCAATTCATATATTGATCTACGTAAAAGTGGATACAGTGCAAGAAAATGCCTACTTGTACTATTTATTCTAAGCTTCTCAGGAATCCTAGCAGCTATTACAGGTGACCTATTCTTAAGCAATACACCAAATCTTACTGCAGCACTCATGCTATTTTCAAGTGGTGGCATTCTCTATCTGATATTCCAAGATATCGCGCCAATGTCTAAGCTAAATAAAAGCTGGGTCCCTGCAATTGGTGCAAACTTAGGATTTCTTGTCGGCATGATAGGTCAAAAACTACTAGGTTAACCCACCCGCCACATCGAGTAGTTTCGTGTAGATCAGGAAATCATTCTGTCAAATTTTCTTAGCAGAGTGGCTCCGTAGAACAGTACCGCATAATAGGCACGAGGAAGTGATTCGTGTCGGGACAGATTCATACAGATGCTTTATTCTTCCAGCAGTACTCTATAAAAGCGCTGACTAGAAACACCTGTATCATGCACCTCTATTGTTCCATCTGAGCTATAGATACCGCTAGTTAATGTGCTCCATACACCGTTCATTAGATCATCTTTAAATTCAATTGCATAAAGTTTACCACTCACACTATCAAAAACAAATAGTGCATCATCACCAGTAACAGTTACACCAGTAAGTGCTAAGGATGATTCTGCATTGTGCGGATCAGTACCTGCGGCAATTTCATCTACATCTGTCATACCATCATTATCATCATCATCATCCAGATCATCAGGAATGCCGTCACCATCATAATCAGGAAGAACTCCAGCAACTGTTGCTGTTAGGTCATCAATACAACCAGAACCTTCACCATCCAAATATGACATATATTTATTTCCCTGATTAGCCATAACAAACCATGGTCCGGGCTTTGAACCATCATCAGAATAACCAATAGTATCAATAATCGGGTCACCTTCATCTACCTGCACCTGGAACATATTGGTTCCGCCGCCATATTGCAAAGTGAACGTCAGTCGCGCCCATCCGCCGGTTGTCACAGGAGTCATGCCACTGAGAGTATGCCAGCTAGGAGATGACGCTAGAGTCTCTCTAGCCATAACCATCAAGAGCCCATTGGAGTTCACACAACACCCTAGTTGCTGATCAGTATAAACAATATTCGGTACGTCTTTACGCGGATCACAAGTGATCAAGAAGTCTAATTTAATATCCTCTGCTGGGGATTCGCTTGAATCAATCAGATTTGTCCATTTTTCCTTAAACTTCAATATCTGCGTATGATTAGTTGCTAGTGGCGCTGCATGCGACTCTAAATAAGTTGCAAGTGCTGAAATCAATGCCGGATCATTAGTAACTATGGTTGCATTGTTGTCTTCCGCCCACCAACCATTTGTTGAAGTCAGATACGTACCTACTTCATACGCTTCAAATGATTCTGAATACGGAATGTAGTTTTTTGCAGCTGTTACAGTAACGGTCCAAGATATAACTGTTGCTCCACCATATCCATCCCATACAGATACCTCTATAGTATGATCGCCTATTTCAGCATCCGACATACCGCTATAGTCATAACTTGCACTATTTATGTCGCCTACAAGCTCACCATCTACTGTCCAGTAATACTCAAGACTCTGTTCATCAGGATCATTTGCAACAACCGAGAACATTTGTGATTTCGAACTTTCAACCGACACTGTGCCAGCAACTGGATTTGTTACAGTAACTATGGGTTTTGGCTCTGAAGGATCAGTCACCGTTATAAGTATTTCATCACTATCTGTTCCGCCCAAACCATTAGTAATAGTAAGTTGCACGGTAAACATGCCACCAAAAAGGAATTCATGCGCAATATTCATTCCCGAGCCGGCACCACAAGCACCCAGATCCCACTCGTACGTAAGAATATCTGACCCGTTGCCGGATGATTGCGAGCCACTAAAGTTTATAACTTCATTCACATC
>DAOVUR010000184.1 GCA_030632465.1 bacterium
CCTAATTTGAATGGTGCGGTCTTTATCGGCACAGTTCCAATCACGTCATTTAGAACTGATGGAGAGTGGGGTATATCCACATTCCCTTATGATCTTTATTTCATGGACCTAGTTACCGATTGGCTTGATCCTAATAGCGACGGGGTTATTGATGGCCCTCAAGCAGAATTCATAAATCCTACTGTGTGGGTATCTAGAATTCAGGCTGGTCAAATGACATTCTTCTCAGGAATGACTGAGGCTGATCTAGTTAATCGTTATCTCAGTAAAATTCACCGCTTTAGAATTGGCGAACTACGCCTTCCTGACAAAGCCTTGTTATGGGCTGATGGAGACTGGCGGACTTGGACACCTGAGCTCAACATAGGAATTGCTTATACCAACAGCACGCGTATATCAATGGATGACCCTGGTGTCACCACCGACTTCCCTAACTGGAAGAGCCAATGGCAAAAACCATACGAGACAGAGTGGTTCATGTGTCATTCAGGAGAGGATTTCCATCAGTTCAAGGAGAGTGGATACCTTAATGTATATGCAGAAACTGTTGTAGATGGAGATATATGCAGGCTCTTCTGGAACTGCTGGAACTGCTCATCAGCTCGCTATACGCATAATAACTATATTGCTGGTGCTCGTATATTTGCAGAGAAATACGGACTGTTAACTATAGGATCTACAAAAACTGGATCGATGCTGGATGGTGATGACTTCTTTCAGGAAATCAATAATGGTTCATCACATGGCACTTCTTTTGTTGAGTGGTTTAAAATTAATGACTGGCGAGTGGATTGGCATCAAGGCATGATCATCTCTGGAGATGGAACTCTTAAGATAGGGCGCTTTACTCACACGCCAAATCCTGTTAATCAGCCACCTGTACTTTCTGCTATTGCTGATGTAGATATGGCAAAAGGCTTCTGGAGCACTCCAGAAGCTTTCACTGTAACTGATGACTCAACTACTAGTAGTAATCTTATTATTTGGGCAGAGTCATCTGACTGGGACCTAATTTCAAACTGGGATATCAAGATTGAGGGCACAGGTGTTAACCGCACAATATCACTACTATCGGAATCAGCAAGCTATGATGCTACAACGGTAACAGTGACTGTGTGTGACGGAGAATTATTTACAGAAAAAACATTCATCGCAACCCTTGTTGCAACTAATCTAACGCCAGTATCTGATGCTGGTGAAGATAGTTATGTTGCTGCAAATCAACTGACATATTTGGATGGAAGCGGTTCGTCAGATCCTGATGGTGGACCAGATCCATTATCTTTCTCATGGACGCAGATAGATGGGACAGCTGTAACTATTCTTGATGCTACAAACACGATAGCATCATATACACCTATAACATCTGGTGCTATTACATTCCAGTTGGTGGTAAGTGATGGAGAAGCCACCGACGTATCTACGGTGGTTCATACGGTTAATGTATTGCCTATAGCGTATGACAAGCATGTGCAAACTGCAGAGAACACACCGGCTGTTAATATTATACCTGAATATATCGATCCAGATGGACCGACTAACTGGACGGAATCGATTACTACACCACTTTATGGAACTTTGGGCATCTGTGAAGGTGATGGGTTTACATATATCCCTAACGAGTTTACTGGTGGAGTTGTTGATCAGTTCGACTATATAGTTAGTGATGGTAGAGGTCAGTCTGAGCCAGCAACTATATACATTTTGGTTGGTGAACTCAATGGAACTAATGTAATACCGTATCGTGAAAGTTTTGAAAGTTTCACTCCTGGACCTTCTATTATAGGACGAAAGGGTTGGTACGCAAATGCAGCAGAGGAAGCAGCAGCAGTCATCAGCACTAATGCAGAAGCGCTTAGTAGTTTGGCTAGTTATACTGGCGAATACCCACTCAATGAAGCACACACAAAACTACTCAAGCTCACAACTGATGTTCACAATGAGATAACAACTCGTAACTTGGCTGGTGAAAACATCATGTTTGACTTTATGGTACTTCCTAATCGCTGGGAACTAGCAGTTTCTCCTGAAACACCTGACGACAGTCAACTTGCCTTATATTTCAATCAGGATGGTACGGCAGTGGTATGGGCTCGCCCAGCAACAGGGCAGGATCCGCAATGGAATACCCTTACAAATGCAGTTGTGCTAAATACTAACACATGGACTCGCATTACAATACAGCAACTATATTCAGCAACTGAGTCCATATTCTCTATTGCAATGAATGGTGCCGCACCGATTACAGATGATACGATAGGGACAACTATTGAGCCTGACACCACTAAATGCTGGTTTATTGCCGCTAATCAGACTAATAATTATATGTCTGGTTTTGCAACAATTGGAGAGGCGTATATTGATGATGTTGTTGTTAACTTGACGGATACTAATTCTTTCTTATCCTGGATGACAGAAGCTTATCCTGGAAATACAAATTATGCAGGAACGGCAGGCGAAGATACTGATGGTGATGGACATAATTCTGAGCAGGAATACGCTGCAGGAACAGATCCTAATAATGCGACTTCAGTATTTGAAATGTCCGCCGTCGAACCAAAGGCTGGCGATGAACTTGTGCTTAACTGGTCAAGTGTGGAAGGAAAGTTCTACGCAATTCAGTATGGCTCCAATTTACTGACAGGCTTAAACATTGATGGAACCAACAATATTGTTGCAACACCTCCCATGAATAGTTATACCGTAACAGTAGAAACCGCATCGCCATGCCTCTTTTACAGGGTGATTGTAGAGTAATATTTTCATACACACCGAGTAACTTTTTGTGAGCCTCATTTTTATTAAACAGCTTGAGGTTCTCGCAAAACTCATTCTCAAAATAGAGACTAATGATTAAAGGCAGTGTAGTGTTGCCTGTCTCAGGCAAAAGCGACGGGCGCAGCCCTAGGCGTGGTTGTGACCTCGCCTAAAGGCGAGCTTCCCTGCGGAAAGGATTGGCCGAGACGGCCAACGCTACACAAAAAACAGTATAAATGAATAGTTTTGCAAGAGGCTCAGCTTGTAGAATATTTTACTCATGATAATTCAGAAAATCCGTAGCAAAAAGGGAAATAATGAAAGTTGTAATCATATCTATAGTGTCAGTATGCATAATCGCTCTACTTGTCTTATTTCTAGCTGAAAAGCGTGATAGCAATAAATCAATAGACAATGTGCCGGTTAATGTTACGCATAAATCAGTCTCTAGTGATGCTGTTGTTGCAGAGCAAGCAGAACTGAATACGCAACAGTCGGAGGTGTCTCCCATTAGCAGTCAACCAGCATTAAATAGCGTAACTCAACCTACACAGTCATCTTCTAATCTCAGGACTAAACGGGATACACCGTCAGGTGAGGCAGCAACTACGCCACCTGCTGACTTAACTGGTGAGCAACCTATTGGTTTGCCTGATGAACAACCTGTGGCCGCATCTGATAAAATATCTGCAGATGAAATGGCTGCGGATTTTGTCAGTGAGAATAACTCCATACTAAGAATGGAAAAACTTCGCAGGTGGAACACCGAGAAAAAAGGCGGCATTGACAAGGTAGCTACTGTTGCACTTAAAGATAGTGACCCTCTGATAGTTATGGAAGCTATCGAGGTTCTCGGTAAACTAAAGAGCGATGCATCCACAACGGAACTACTTAAAGTGTTAGATGAAGGACGAGAGCGTCCTGACGGTTACGGACAGGCTATATGTTTAGCCGCTATAACGGCTTTAGGTACGGCGCAAAATGCATCCCCTGCCACTCCTCTATTAGTTGCATCACTCACCGAACATATTGATCTATCTTACGACAAGGCTATTGTGGAATCGTTAGGTAACATCGGCGACTACGAGGCAATTGTTCCCATAGAAAGCTATATAGCCTATCTTAAAACAATAAAACCTAATAAACCGTTCTTCCTGCATCCATGGCAAGAGGCAATGGATATAGCAACAGAAGCGCTAAACAAATTACGCGCCTCAAACCCATAAGCGTAGATGCTTCGATAGATAGTAGAGTCCATAAAAGTCCATCTTTTCTCCCCGACAGAGTAAAATATGATTGCCCCATAACCCAAAACGGGCAATACTCGCAATATACAAAACACAAACATAAGGAATTAATCATGGAAAAAATCGTATGGACTGAAGATTTCAGTGTTGGAAATTCACTGATGAATGAGCAACATAAACGCTTAATTGCAATGATTAATGATATAGCAGACACTGATGACGCAAGTAAGATATTTGATGTCATAATGAAAATGTTTAACTATGCAGCGGAACATTTCACAGCTGAAGAAGATCTCATGCGCCTTAATAACTTCGTTGCTCTTGAGGATCATATTGGCGAACACCATCTCTTCAGTGATAAAGCCTCCAATC
>DAOVUR010000231.1 GCA_030632465.1 bacterium
ATCATCGGTGTCATTTCCAACTTAGCGGCATCACCTTTGTTCCTCGACTTTGTATGCATAACAATCCCCCTTATGTATATCGCCTTGCAACTGATGCATATTCTCATATCGACGTGAAATATGCAATTCTTTTCAGGAAATATAGCGCACCGCTACAGGAGGCGAATAGTGAATAGTTATTTTCAGAATGCCTGCATTGCGTGCATTTGATTATTGAGTTTACGAAATAAGCAAATGATGCTCCTCGGGGCAAGCCCCGAAGGTATCTATTTACTGTAGGGCTGGAACGGTTGAGCTTGCGAAACCTTCCCGCCGGGCTTGGCTGGAAGGCATCGTACCTCAGCCGTTCCAGCCCTACAATTCATAACGCAGCAAGCTGCGGGGTATTAACCCCTCGGCTTCGCATAAATAAAATATCCATAACTATTCACTGTTCACTATTTACTCTGCTGCCGTATAAAAACCTCTTCGGTGACACGCTTGCGGACCTGATGAGATATCAACATGCCTACAGACCTTAAATCATCTTCGCTTTCTACAACAGTAAGCTGCTCAAGTTGCAGATCCCTCATCTTATCCAATGTCTCCGCCAAGGGCGAATCTTGAACCACATAATCCTCTGCATCAATCATAACATCAGCAGCCAACAGCCATTCCCAAGAACTGTGATCTACCAACACACCCTTTAACTCTTCAGGTGATATAGTCCCTATAACACGATTATCACTATTTATAACGGGATAAACCGTCTGATCATGCGACGAGAATAGTGTAGCTATACTGCGTAAAGATTCACTTTCTGGCACGGTAATAACAGGTGTATCCATTACATCCTTAACAGTGAACTCCTCAATAATATCTTCTTCGGTAACATTACGCCCTATTTCACCAGATCTCTTTATACTCCACTTAACAAACGCAGGCCCAATAACCTGGACAATAAGAGTAGTCGCCGTAACAGTGAAAATTATCATATCACCCAACGACATATTCTCCGCCACCATAATATGTTGCATATGATGACTCGCCATAATGGAAAGACCAACAGCCACCCCACCCTGAGCAAACAAAGATGAGCCTAAGTATTTACGTATAACAGGATCACTATTGGTACTCTTCGCCCCGATCCAGGCACCAAACACTTTACCTAAACTTCTAAACAAAACGTAGAGTAGTACTATACCCCAAAGCCAAGGTGGCATATTGCCAATACTTAACCTAGCCCCAACAAATACAAAGAAAACTACATACACCGGAATAGAGAAGTTTCTAATAACACCAAACAGTGCCTTACTACGACGTGGTACTACATTTGCCAGTACAAATCCCAGCGTCATAGTCGCCATAATCACATCCATACCTGCCCATACCGCCAATCCAACAGAAAGCAGAATCATCCCCAATGCTAAAGACAAACTACGCTCCGGCTTATGCAACCAGCGCAAAAAGAAAGATAGAACTAACGCCAAGACAACGCCTAAAGCAACAGCTCCAAATAGCTCTATAGATATCTTTATCACATGAGCCGACATAGAGCCACCACCGCCAGCTATAATCTCAGCGATACTAGTACCTAGCCCATACAGAATCATAGCCAATGCATCATCCATAGCCACAATAGCTACTACTGCCGTTGTCAATACACCGCGCGAACGATACTCCCACAATACATCAATAGTAGACGCAGGATCAGTGGCAGACGCAATTGCACCAAGAATAATTCCACCAGCCAAAGCGGTATTAAAATTTTGGGTAACCAACCATAAAACCGCAAATGATGACAAACCAACCAATATAAATGCAGCAAGCCCTTCACCTATAAGAATTGCAGTAAACTGCTTGGCATACTTCTTTAAAGTAGAAATATGAATTTCGCCACCAACAAGAAAACCTATAATACCAAGCGCAAAAAGATTAAACGGTTGTAACGCAGTAATATCAGCCATTCTAACTAACTTAAAGCCACTCTCACCAATCAGAAGCCCAATAGCAATATAGCCCACGACCTGTGGAATATGCATTCTACGAAAAGCCCACGCGCCAAGAATGCCTAGAAAAACACTAATCCCCAAAATAATAAACAGCCCAATAAAACCTTCGTGCATAATTAATCTCCACTTATTCAAGTAATAGCGCCAATGATGCTCCTCGGGGTAAGCTCCGAAGGTATATATTTATTGTAGGGCTGGAACGGTTGAGCTTGCGAAACCTTCCCGCCGGTCCTAGCTGGAAGGCATCGTACCTCAGCCGTTCCATCCCTACAATTCATGACACAACAAACTGCGAGGTACTAAACCCTCGACTTTGTAATAAAAATAAAATTCTATTTTGTAAGAACCCCAAATAACTCTTCACTAGTTGTACTTTCCAATAACCGTTTTCTCAACGCAGGATCTTTCACTTTCTGACTTAACTGAGAAACCAACTTCAAATGTTCGGCATGTTGATCAACTCGTGACACAATCATGAAAACAAGATGTACCGGCATATCATCAAGCGCTTCATAATCAGACACACCATCTCGCACAAACGCCACCGCCATTACAATTCCTTTTACAGATGATAATCTTACATGAGGAATTGCAATGCCACGACCTATACCAGTACTCATAAGTAATTCGCGATGAAATATTCCTTCTGCGACCTCGTCTTTAGATGAAATTTCTGGTTTTTCTGAAATCATATCAATCAGATTATGCAAAACTTCATCCTTGGTCGCCGTATCGTAAATAACAACATCAGTAGCGGAAAAAACATTTTGTAACATTAACGGAACAAAATTAGCACCTTTGCTATTCTCAGAGACAAGCTGCTTGTCAACCCAAGCAAGAACATCACTACTCTTAAAACGCCAAATTGATCCCAACTTACCCGCTGGTATTTTTCCTTTTTGCGCCCACTCATAAACAGTTCGGTCCGAGACCCGCAAATACTGCGCAACCTCTTCTATCGTCATTATTTCAGGAAGGTTTTCCATATTCAATCATCCGATCTCTTTTGCTTGAAAAGCTAGGAATATATCGCATACAGCGACATATACAACCATATAATCACGTAGTATCACTTTATTTTATGATCATACAGCAGCATTTAACATTAATAAGCAACCATTAATAATTGCTTTTACCTCGCATAATACGTATTATTCTCGCTTAATTTAATAAATAAACGAGATTAAGAGGATTTTATGAGCGACGAAAAAGAATTTTCAATGGACGATTTTAGTGATCTAATTAATGACCAGATGGATTCATATAATCAAGGTTTTAATCCCGGCGAAACCATTGATGGCATTATAACTGTTCTCGGCAAAGAATTTATTATAATCGACCTTAACGCAAAACGTGAAGGTATCATCGAGCGCGTAGAGTTATTAGACGAGAACGGTGAACTAACCGTAAAAGTCGGCGATGAAATAAGCGCATACTTTGTCGCAATGAGTGATGGTGCATTTCTACTCTCCAAAAATCTAGCTGGTGCTGCCGCTCAACAGGAGATCAATGCCGC
>DAOVUR010000169.1 GCA_030632465.1 bacterium
ATCTTCTTTTACTTGATAGTTGGACGCGTCATCTTAACTAGCGCCTTCCACATTCCAGCCTGTGTCGTCTCAGCCATAATCTTTTCTACAGCCTCAGGATTACGAAAAGTCTCCGTTAGACCAGCAAGCAACTTAAGATAAAATGCACTGGCAGCCGTCGGAATAACAATAAAAAATACAACATGCGTAAGACCGCGTTCCTTATCCCCTAGCGATAAACCAGCAGTACTCTTACCCATTGCAAAAGCTAAGGCCCCACCCTCAACACCACGTACATGAGGAAAAGCCATACCGTGGTCAACCACAGTACTAAGCACGGACTCACGCGCCATAGCAAGGTCAGCAAGTTTACCAGCATCATTAATAAAGCCTTCAGCCTCCATTAACGCTGCAAATGACTTAATGCAATCATCCATAGAATCAGCCTCAATCTCAGGAACCATCAAGGCCGCTGATGAAAATCTATTAACACCAACTTTTCTTGGAGCACTACGCTTCACGCGCTGTATAACTCGTTTTGGGGCAGATTGCGCAGAATACAGAATACGAGCACAGTTAGGACAACGCTGCACACCCTTCTTCTGCCGCACAACCTGAACTAAGCTAATAGGTAGCTTCATTCCACACCCAGTGCAGTTATTATCCGTAACGGGCACAATAACAACATGATCCTTCTTAGAAAGCTTGGTATAGATAGCCTGCTCTTCCTCCGGTAATTCAGCAGTCATTGTAGCAATAGATTTATTCAACTGCTCTAGGTGATGAGTATGCGAAGATGCCTTCTGTTCATCTCTAATTAAAGTTAACTCCTGCAACTGCACAATATGATTGATTAAACTTTCCATGACATCCTTTTATTATTTGTAATTTCTACTATCTATCCATAATCTGATTTTCAACGTAACCTAACTAGAACCATATACCATAATTGGTTTTTTCCATAAATGCAACTAGTAAACCTTTACCATCAATTCAAGTTTATCACCCTTAATCACATTAACATAAACAGGACGTATCACCTTTCCATCTTCACCAATAGAAAGAGTACCTGAGAACCCTTCAAAATTACGTATTTTCCCTAAACTTTCCTGAACATCCTTAGCATCATACGGTGGTGCGGCCATACTTAAAGCCTCCATCAATACCGCCACACCTTCACTACCAAGAATAGTGAAAGTTGAACCACGCTTACGTTTCTGTGCATAAAATTCCTCCTCTACATCCTCACCAAATTCCGTCCGCTCTAATATAGAACTATGCATATCTGTTGCCATCACACCATCAACCATTGCAAGATCATCTTTATGCGTCAGTAACATCTCCGACAGAAGCCCATCGCTAGTCATAACCACCGGCTTCCAGCTCAACTCTTTCAAAATCCTTAAAATACTCAGAACAGACTCAGCTTGAACAGGTGCATAAATAAGTTGAGCCCTCTTACTCCTTGCTAACTCGAGCTGATTATACAAAGGCATATCATGACTTGATAATACTACATGCTCCACCACGACACCATGTGTTGATTCGAACCGAGCTATAAATTTTTGCGCCAGAAAAGTTGAATGCGCATCCTCCGAATTGCTAACAACCAGTGCGCGCTCCAGCAATAATTCATCTCGCATAAACATAGCCGCCACACTACCCTGAAAAGCATCATCAAAAGAAAGCTGCGTGATATACGGGCTGTAATCCATAAGTTGCGGATGCGTAGCAATAGTCATCACAACAGGTATCTTCATCCATCTATTCTTTTTAACCATCTGCAACGCACTACTACTCCGAGAAAGAAACAATATCCCAGCAACCTCCTTTTCCTGTAACCGATCAAACGCATCCGCCGTTTCATCAGGCGAACTTTTATCATCTTCTATAACCAGCTCAATCTTGTCACCATTATCAAGATATGCTTGCACGCTAAGAGCAACCTCAATACCATCAAGGCCGCTTTTCCCGATATCCTCATCTATCCCGCTCAATGGCGCAATAACACCGATCTTAACAGTCTTACCACTAGGCTTTATCGTGCGACCACGACCACATCCAATAACTACACCAATAAGCAAAAGCAAAGCCACCGTCCCCAATGCCTTTGCGACATTGAAACGAAACCCCATAAGAATATATCTATTTATAATTTTCATATCATCACTAAATCCCAGCCATTAACAAAAAAACTACATCCAAGTCGAAAGAACTCGCACAAACTCACAAACCCCCTCACCCTTAAAGTATATACGTAATATTTGCCCTAACAATAAGTCGCTTATTAAAATGCATCTGAACTTTTTTCTTCAATACAGCAAGGTCGGTGCGGGTTAACGGCTCGCGTGTCAAAACATCAATATAAAGCACATCATGATGCCGCTGCTTTTGCAGGGTGGCTTTCTGAACAATCAAATATTTACTATCTACAATAAACCGCTCACTCTTCCAGTTGCGTTCCATTGTCTGCTTCTCGGCAATAGTCTGATAAGATAAATAAAGAGGCACCGAAACAATAAGAAGAAGCAACACAGCAACCGCCAACCCCTTCTTATTCTGCACAGCAGGTGAATAACCAAGAAAACGAAAAGTCAAAGTTGCCGCAACAGTGATACCGACAAGGTTAGTAAAAAAGAGAAGAAACGCCTGATAGAAAAAGAGCAGATCAGCACGCCCCAGTCCAATACCAGCCACAGCCAATGGAGGCACTAACGCCACCGCAATTGCAACTCCAGCAAGACTATGCAATATCTCTTTATACGCCTTGGTATACGCCGCCGCCACACCAGCAAGAATAGCAACACCCAAATCCAGCAGACTAGGATTAAGCCGCGCCTGCATCTCGGCAGTAACTGGCTTATGCGCTATCATTAAAGACAACGCAGCAGCCGATATAATTGCAATAATAATCCCAACAATAATCTTTTTAATTGAGCGAACAGAAAGCTTATTATCCTGACGTACCAACCCCATCGACAAAGAAGCAATAGGATCCATCAAAGGCGCAATTAACATCGCACCAATCACCACCGATGCACTACTCAAAAACAATCCAAGCGTAGCAAGTAATGTACTCAAGATCATCAATATAACATACATACTATTGATTTTAGTATCTGCACGCAGTGCCATGAATAGGTCGCGGAACCTCTCTTCCGAAGCATAGGCAAAAAACGGGATACGCTTATCTCTCGCCTTACTCAGTTCCCGCCCAGCTGGTAAATTATGAACATCAATTCTTTCTACCATAGGTTCGGCAGAAACATCTCTACTTCTTAACTCTTTTCCGATATTAATACGCACTGCCGCAGGCTCTACTCTACACCGTAGAGGTGTACGCGTCTCTTTAGAGCCATCAATCAAAACTTTAAGCGGAGGTTCTGTCTCTATCTTAATCTCACTGCTCTTTATATATCCAAGAGTACTCGGCATCTGCCGTTGCTTAATTTTGCCCTTAAAAAACTGAAACACAAATTTAAGATATTCAAGAATAGACATAGGTGCGGCAACAACAAGCGAAACCATGCCATCAGTAAAAGAACTATCATTAGATAACAATCTAGAGACCGCACTATTTTTATGAGGCTGTATAATCATACACCCACAAGCGGCAGTCTTAATCTTGTTCCCAACACTCGTAACAAAACTAAACGGCTTTAACCTAATCCCAAAAAACATACCTAATGATGACAACACCAACCCAAACTTAGTCCGATGCTTACTCGTATCAAGTAACGGCAGACGGCCCAGCGTAGCATTAATCAGAACAATTTCATCATTAGCAAAAACAAGATCCATAACTTGCGGAGAATTACCCAAAGCAATTTCAATCAGCTTACCAGGATGTGAAGGAAGCCCGTAATAGGCACGTAGTTTCTTCGTTCCACGCGATGGGATTATCCCCACACTAAAAGAATGTTCGACAGAAAGCTGTAAGACTGACTTGATACCAGCAAGCCCCGCCGCCACAACCACGTGCGAGCACTCATCAAGATAGCCAGTCGGATTTTCAAGGAATGAATCAAGCTCAACAGCGACAACAGGAACCCCAAAATTGTTATCAACAATCGATTCCTTCACCCCGCTGCTTTCAGAAGAAAAGACAAAAACCGCAGATTTAACAAACTCAGACATACTACTCCTAAAAAGCATTCAACGTAATAAACAACCAAATCATATTTGCATATTACTGCTCTCTCACCATCATTACAACAAAAAAGAAACAGCCGCGCCGTCAGCAACACTGAAGTGCCACACTGCTTCCGTAAAGCAAGTCTCCGAGCCTGCTCACCACCACTTTCATCAGCATCCGTCTGTGCGCTTGATTGTTTTGCCAAATCTTTTCAGTAAAGCAGCACCGTAGAACAATTGCACGCCATTACCGTTCACAGTTTTATTCGTGTTAATTCGTGCATTCGTGGCAAAAAACCGCCGAGCAGAAAGCCCAGTCTAAAACCTTTCAGTAAAGCAGCATCATATAAAAGCAAATCATTCTATCAAAAAATGGGCGGTACTACGTCAGTACCGCCCATATCATTCTTTATAATTGCTATGTGTAAAAACTATTTCACCTCTTTTACATCAAGGGTAATTTTATTGATTTTACCCGTGAACTTAGTCTCTTCGCGACCGATACCAATACCTTCGGCAACGGGTGTCTGATTATCAAGTCCTACATCAGCTGTTTCATCAGCAGAGAAGATCAACGGCTGAGTTTTGCCAATTCTACCTTCGGCAACTTTTTTGCCATTCACAGAAATAGTA
>DAOVUR010000252.1 GCA_030632465.1 bacterium
CATAGGTGCATGTGCATCTTCGGGAAAGAAGATTGCAAACTGCATAGCGCTTACTTCTACTCTGGTATCTGGTTCTTCACTATAAAACTGTATATCACGCTCTTGATCGAAATCAGCAACTGCGTCACTGCAGTTTTCGCGTGCTTTCCAGCCAATAGAATCGATACCAGATAGTATTACTTGGATATCAATATATCTGTTATGAACTTCGAGCTTTGCGTCATCAGGTGACTTCCCGTTATCTCTTGCTACGATGGCGAAGATGTCGTCGCCACTTATATCGTGCTTGCCGTCCGGTAAATCGGCGAGATCCACTCTTTTCAGGAATTCTATTGCTGCGGGGAATAGTGGATGTACAGCTTTGTATCTGTCGAGTTGGTTTATAGTATCAAAAATCATCTATCTATCCTCTGTTTTAGGTTGTTATGCTTGAAGTGTTAGTGCGCTCAGTTCTTTTACCGTCTGTGGTTCGTTATCAATAATGCCAGCACTAGTTAGTAGTGAGTTTGTCACTAGGTCGATTTCAAAGTCTGCAGGAAAACCATGCTCTAATAAGAATCGTGCGAATCTAATGAATACTTCACGATAAGAGTTTTTTTCTTCTGCCGAAAGACCTTCTTTATATTTTTCGGGGGTCAGTTTGAATAGTAGGGTAAGGGATCGGTTTGTGTTGATGAAGCCGGTAAGCATAAAGGCATCTTCGGGCATTTCTATTTCGTAATGATATTTTCTTTCACCATCAATTTGATATGGCTGAATCCCTAGATTACAACAATCGCCACTAATGGACATCATAAAGAGATATCCGCCCTTTTTCTGTAGTATATTACTATCGCTGATAGCAGATATAATTTTCTTGGTAGCAGATGGGTTGCTCGCTTTCCCATTTATTATTATATCTGTTATACAGCTAGGCATGAAATTAAGATCCTTGAATGTTTGTTTCATCAGTTGTTATCACCAAATTGTTTCTATTTTTCGTGTGGCACGTAACTTACGGTCTTTTGTGATTAGGGTAGCACCAAGGTAAATGGCCGTTGCGGCGATGAACCTGTCGGCTGGATCGGCGTGTATGTTAAGTGAAACGGAAATACGACTGATTGCATTATCTATTGGGATAAATGAAAACAGATTTGTTTTTTCGCATCGCTCCAACCATATTTCTGCTGGTATTGCCAGTTTTAGACGGCCTTTCTTCTCTAGTAGTAATATTTCCCATGTACTGATGCTGGATACGTATAGCTGTTGATTTGCAATAGCTGTTTCAATAGAGGAGAGAGCTTCTTTGCTTAATTTAGTTGGCTCATCAACAAACCAAAGCCAGGCGTGTGTATCGAGTACAATCATGAGTCGGCATCCCACGATTCGTCCAGAGGAGAGGTTGGATCAATATATTCCCTGACAAGTCCTCGCATACTTTTTAATGACTCCATGGCGGGATAGCCGTACGGTACAATTTCTGCAACTGGTCGTCCATGGTCTGTTAGTAGAATAGTGTCTTGATTCTTTTCTACCTTTCTCAGGTATTCAAATGTTTTCGGTTTGAATTTAGTTTTTGAAACTGTAATTGCACTCATTCACACTTCTCCTTCTGTATGGTCCACTAATATGGACCTGTTTGTGAGAGAAGTCAAGCTGGTGTTTGCATTTATGTTTTCTAGAAGCTGTAGAGCTAGTGCTAGCTTTCTGCTTATGGAATCTCGACCTTAACGCGATAGTATGCGCCCATTGGAGGCTGATTGGTGTCTGACATTGAATCGTTAATTCCGTTGCCGGTATGCGAGACGGCACCTGGAATATCACTCCAAATTCCATTCGATAGATTTGTACAGCCTAGTAGTGTGTATTTTCTGTTAATTGATGAGTTAAAGTAGATTGTTACTGGTGCACTATTGCTGATAGATGTTACGTGAAAATAATCATTGCTGTTTACCGCATCGGTATCGGCGATAAGTTCGTCATGATCAGAAACGTGGTCACCATCGCTATCAGCTGTTGGGTGTATAAACTCGTATACGCCCATGTCAATATGCGCACTTCCATCTGAATCACCGTCAAGCGGACGTGAAACTCCATCGAAATCATCGCTAAGGCCGGTGGCTGAGCCGGCATCAACGCAAGGAGAATCAGCCTGTAGATGAAAATCAGATCCGTTAACAATAAACTTAGGATCATTTGTTATACATCCATCAGCTCCAGCAGTAAGATCAGGTGTTGTCGAACAAGAATAAGTAACATCGCTACAGGTGGAAATGTTCTGATAATAAGGACCAACATTATCCAAAATAATACTGTTTTTGACGATTGCAAGATCATAGACTCCGCCACCGTCATCGTTAGAGTTATTGCCGTAAACAACGCAGTTACGAGCTTCTCCAAAGCACATGCCGCCGCCTTTGTTAAGAGATATATTATCTTTTATCAGGCAATTATTAGCGGCGACTACATACGTTCCTCCACCAGTAAAAGTTGAGAAATTACCAGTGATAATGGACCGATTTGCCGTCCCTGCTGACATGCCGCCACCAGACTGATGCGCAGTGTTTTCAGCAATAATAGAGTCGTTCACCGTTCCAAATGCTGCACCCCCTCCATCCGCCCCGGCAAGATTATTGCTGATTATACTGTTATTTGCGGTAACATTATCTATGCCACCACCATTTAATATGGCTTCATTATTCTTAACTAAACTGTTGTTGAGTGTGCCGTAGCGCATTCCGCCACCAAAATCCTCTGCTGAATTATCAGTGATTACACAGTCTGAAACAATATTGCTAACAGACTCACACAAAACTCCGCCACCAGAACTGCCATAGCCACCAGTAAGAGTGAACCCCGTGATTGTTGATTCTTTTGCAAGTGTCAGACACCTAACCGATGTTTCGCCAAATTTATTAGTGTCAGCGGCACCGGCAATCACCGTATGTTCAGCACCATTAACACTATTGATATTAATTGAGTAGTAGGGATTCGAGACGCGACTTGCTCCATGCGCTCCATTTACTCCGCCA
>DAOVUR010000157.1 GCA_030632465.1 bacterium
CAAGTCAGGCAATAAAACGTATTGATTATATAAATATAGAATTGGAGCGTAAAGAGAATGAATAAATATATCAGAAGTTTATTAGCAGTATTAACTCTTTCATTAATAAGCAGTGGCTGTAGCAGCATGGGCTATCGCCTTGGAACTACACTTCCAAAAGGATTAGAATCAGTTCGTGTACCGATCTTTATCAATAAAACAAAAGAGCCACTCTTAGAAACTGCGACCACACAAGCAACGATACAGGAGTTTCAGCGTGAAGGCACTATGAAGATTGTCAAAAATTCTGCTGACACACTACTAGAAGTCATATTGACAGATTTCGTACTGGAACCTGTACGTTATAGTCAGAACGAAAGTCTAACTGGTCAAGAGTATCGGATCAGAATATATGCCGACATGGTATTCTCTAAAACATTGCCAGAAAAGACGGTCATGATCGAAAAGAGAGTAATTGGTGAAGCAACCTTCATCTTAACCACTGATCTATCATCAGGAAAACTTTCCGCTCTACCAGCTGCTGCCGATAACTTGGGCTACCATATTGTAAATAATATCGTTGAATATTGGTAGGTCATAAATAGTTGATAATGGCGAATGATGCTCCTCGGGGCAAGCCCCGAAGGTATCGATTTTTTGTAGGGCTGGAATGGTTGAGCTTGCGAAACCTTCCCGCCGGGCCTGGCTGGAAGGCATCGTACCTCAGCCATTCCAGCCCTACAATTGATGACGCAGCAAGCTGCGGGGTATGAAACCCTCGGCTTCGCAATCACTAAAAGACGCCATTATCGAACTTATAGCTAGGCACAAAAAAAGGATGCATTTAATGCATCCTTTTTTTATACGTATAGTGATCTTACTTACGCAGTTGCTTTTCTAATTCTTGCTACAGCACGTGATTTTCTGCGATTAGCAGCATTTGCTTTTAGCGCTCCACGTTTAACTGCTTTATCTAGCGATGAGTTATACTTATTCAAAGTAGTTTGAATTACTTCTGCATCACCTGTAATGATTGCGTCATACAGTTTTTTGCGCTCTGTCATGATAAGGCTTTTTACTGCCACATTTCCCTGGCGACTTTTTTCTGATGTCAACATACGTTTCTTTGCACTCTTAATATTCGGCATTCTTTTCTCCAACTTTCATTCTCTTCTTGTTTCAAAAAAGTAAATATAACCTTATTTTAGCAAAAGAATCAACCTATTATCGTAATTTGTTAATTTACTCTTGCCTGCTATCCCATAAAAACGTTGTAATAATAGCGATAGCTTAGGCTGGGTCAACCCAAAAAACATATAATTATTACAGAGAACTTTTATGTTAAAGATTTTTCGTGCCATATTGGGCATCTTATTACTACCCATCTGCATCGTAATTACCATCAGTATTGCTGATATTATAAAGGCTTTAGAGCCATCAGCAACTCTTACCGATATGCCGATAGCACTTGCACTACTTGCAGGTTTTCTGCTCTGGATTCTTATATACTATATCCTGCCGCGCCCAGTACGCACATATATTATTGCGCACGAATTGACACATGCATTATGGGCAACAGTGATGGGCGCGGATGTATTTGATATGAAAATAGATAAAGATCATGGTAGCGTGACACTCTCAGAAAATAACTTCTTGATAACATTAGCCCCATATTTCTTTCCGCTCTATACAGTCATAACAATTATCATCTACTATATATGTTCAATCTTCTTTGATGTAGAGCAGTACACATTAATCTGGCTGGGCCTAGTAGGACTCACCTGGGGCTTCCATTTCACCTTTACCCTAGGAACACTTATGCAGCACCAGACCGATATACAGTTGTACGGATATATATTCTCTTATACATTTATCTATATTCTCAATGCGCTCGGCATCGGACTCTGGATAGTACTCGTCTCCTCCACCACACTAGAAGATATGCTAATAACCATTGGCTCAAACTTTATAGAAGTCATTGCCTATCTCCACAATGCAGTCTCCACACTAATAGAGACTATCCCCGAAAGATAAAGAGATCGCCCGCTAATATGTGTGTGAGTGCGTCTGTATGTGAGTATGTGCGCAAAACATGGTGGTTTCAATACCGCAACCTTTGAACCCTAAACCTCTAAACCCTGAACCTCTAAACCCTAAACCTGGAACTTTAACAATTTTCTTTGCAATAACTTTTGCTTTTATACGTTTATTGTATAAGAGTGAATATATGGAAAAAAATGATAACCAACTAATAGAAGAGTATAAGGCAGGCAATGCAGATGCATTAGGTGAGCTTGTAAAGAAATACCGTCGTCCGCTCTTTGCATATTTAATAAACATGACAAGCGCCAACAGTGATGCTGATGAACTCTTTCAAGAAACATGGTTTAAGGTAATCAAGAAAATTGATAGCTATAAACAGCAGAATTTCTACGGCTGGCTAATTAGAATTTCACACAACTTGACAATAGATAAAATAAGGAAGCGAAAAGCAGATTTTAGCTTAGATGCAACAATTGGTGATGGAACAACAACATGGATAGATACAGTACCAGCACCAGCTGTTAATAAAGATCATATAGATAATAAGAAGATTGCGAAGAATATCAACAGTGCTATAAAAGAATTACCAACAGAACAGAGAGAAGTCTTTATGCTAAGAACGTATCAAGGATTATCATTTAAGGAGATATCGGTAATACAAAAGACATCTATAAATACAGCACTAGCAAGAATGCAATATTCACTAACTAAACTACGAAAAATACTGAAAGAGGATTATCATGAACTGTAACGAAGCAAAACTGAAGATGCTGCTACAAAGTTCCGGTGAACTCGCCTCCTATGAGCAGGCGGACTTAAATACGCACATGAATAGTTGCGTAGAATGCGCTCAATATAAAGAAGCCAATGAGCAAATCATGGAACTGGCTATTCAGGCTATGCCAGATAATGGACCTTCTGCAGAAATTTTAGATAATATTGCTACGCAAGCAGTAACAGTACCACACCGCACACTAATATTCCGACGCCACCTTGTTCAGTGGACAGCAGCAGCGGCCGCACTGCTATTAATAGTAGTTGGAAACTGGTCATACACAACAAGCCCTACAGCTGCCGAAGATGGTATCAGTGACATGTACGCTATCCTCTCCTTAGCAGCTTATGCCAATGAGGAAGTATCAGAAGATGACATACCAGATATGGAAGAGCTACTACTACAGATGGAAGATGATTACGATGATTACGATCTTACTGAAGAGGAACTTTGGGTGCCTCAGACCAAATCTCCTCAAGTGTATAATACTCGCGAGACTCCGTTGAGAATATATGGATAATGATATCGAAGTAATCAAGGATCATCCATCCACCAGTAGCAACGCCAGACTTACGGTGACAGTGCAGCCCAACATTCTTCATTTCACGCTGCACAGAAGCATATAAAGCCTTCACATGAGGCTCGCTATTACCTGTCGCTATTAAAATATAATCTGATATTGGTGACATGCCACGCACATCCAACAGAACAATATCTTCACCTTTTTTCTCATCCAGCACACTATATGCCGTCTTTGCAACCTTTAATCCATCCATCACTAATTCCCACTTCCATACAATCCATGCTCATAAATATACATACCTACAGGGTTAGGCACAATATATTGGATATTGAGCCCTTCGGCAAGCCGGTATCTTATATCTGATGACGATATTTCAATATGCCTGCCTCGATGTACGCCCTTTAATAACCTTTTAGGCCACGGCTCATCAAGACAAATATCAGATTCTCTCAATTCAGCCACATCATATCCAGGCCTGCTATAGGTAATAAACTTGCATAATGGCAGTAATGAATAGATATCTTTCCACAAATATAGCTCTTTTAATGAATCTGACCCTATAATAAAAAAGAACTCCGCTTCAGGATATTCGTCATACAAACTGCGCACAGTATCAATTGCGTATGATGGTCCTTCACGGTCCAGCTCAATATCAGACTCCTCAAAAAAGATACTATCCTCTATTGCCAACAGAACCATCGCCTTTCGATGCTCTGCATCTAATACTGGGCTTGCATCCTTATGCGGCGGTATAGCACAAGGAATAAAGATAACTTTTGATAACCCAAAATCCTCCAGCGCATTCTGAGCAATAATCATATGCCCGACGTGGATTGGGTTAAAAGTCCCACCCATTATTCCGATTCTCTGTTTCATATCAGTCACTATCCCTATACCAGTCCTAACCAAAAAGCACTACTACCTTGATAACAAACCAAGAATAGCTACAAATATAGAAAATGAAAACAGAAAAACTCTTTTATTATAACGTTTTCTTGTCCTATAAAGAAATCAATCCACACAGTTGTATCAACAAGAATCATTAGGCAAGACTTCCTTTGCGCCATGAGGATAAGTCACCTTGCCAGTCAACATTTTTTGCACATAACGTTTGGTCATGATTTTCTTGAATCACATTTTAAATGCTTCACCATTTTATAACGCGTTCATTTGTTTGACAGCCTCCCTGTATCCTTCTTCCCATTTTTGAGGAAACGTACGTAATCCGAGCATATCCCCATGGACAGAACACGTCGGGTTCTCTCCTAGTGGTGGAATGATGTACTCTCCGCCAGAAGGGCAGCCGGGAAGTGTGGGTCCCTTGATGTACCGACAGACCTCATCCACATCAATATGATCGCCGCGTCCCTTGGCGTTTGCTGCTGCCCATGCTTCAGAACCGCTGTCGATCTGGCGAAGGTTGTTCAAGCACGCGTTGCGTTGCGATTGCTTGCGAGCCTTCACAAAGGATGGGACGGCAATGACCGCAAGAAGGATGATGATCAAAATCGCCGGGACGAATACAAACATAGCTTTCCGTTTATTCATGCTTTCTCCTATCCAATGTCGCTAGTTTACTCCTTTAGGTGGG
>DAOVUR010000246.1 GCA_030632465.1 bacterium
ATCAAGCTGTGGCACATGGGACGATTGTAGAGATCATGAATCTTGCGAGGCAAGCTGGAGTTTCACACGTTAATATGGCCACTAGTCCAGTGTTAGAGTAGTTAATAGATGAAGAATGTCGGGATACGCCTCTGCTAATAAGAACTGCTTCGACATAAAAGGATTAATAATTTTATAATGAACAAAACGAGACTGAGCCAAGTTGCAAGATGGCGGCTATTAAGAAAAAGGCTTCTTGACTGGCCATCAATATGTATTGCCGTTTCGGGGGCTGCAATATGGGGGTTATGGTTGTCCACAGGCTTAACCAAAGTTGATGTTACACGTAGATTGCAGAAACCGATGGTTTCCTTTGTTTCGGCGAATAGTGGTGAATCTCAATTTTCAAGAAGCCCAACGATTTTTGCACTGCCATCTATATATGGCTTTGGGGCGATGGATGATTCGTCAGGCATGCCTGATGTTGATGATGTTTGGTATACGAGCTCACCACACTATCTAGCACGTAATGTGGTTGCTGATGGCAGTAGAGATGCCAAACTGATAAGTATGCGTGTACAGCGGAGCATACTGGCTCCAAATCGACGTGTTTCGACGGAAAAAGGTGATGTTTTTACTACTAATTTAAGTACTGAAAGAAAATTAAGTATTGTTTATTATGGCGATTTAAGGAAATATGAATTTGCACTGCCCAATATTGATAAAAAAACATTTGATCAGAATGAGAGCTGGCTTGTAAGATTAGTAGTACGAGTGGATAAAGATGGATATCCTGATCAGATTTTTGTAGAAAAAGGTAGCAGTGTGGCAGGTGTTGATTCAAAACTAGTTCGCTTGATTAATCAAGGCAAATTAAAACAGGCAGGCGAAAGTTGTGAAGGGCAAATTACTATTAATTTTGGGTTATAAAAGGAGTTATTCATGAGCGTAGAAATTGTCAAATGGTCTGTATCCGAAAGGCCATCAGTTGTAACAAAGTTTCTGGAACGGCCTGCATTCAGCAGTGAGGCTGAAGATGTTGCGCGTGAAGTCTTAGCTGAAATAAAGAAAAATGGAAATCACGCTATAGAGAAGTATATAAAGAAATTTGAAAAAATTAAACTAACGGCTGATGAATTTGCTGTTAAGCGACATGAATTAACTGCTGCACGTAGCATGATTAGTGATGTACGAAGAAGTGCTATTTATGAAGCGCATAAACGTGTTGTGGCGTTTTCCAAAACAAGTCTTAGAAAAGACTGGAGCATGTCGTGTCCACGTGGTGGCACTATGGGCGAACAGTTTGTTCCGTTAAAGCGAGTAGGGGTATATGTGCCGGGTGGTGCCGCACCATTGGTTTCTACTGCGTTAATGACTATCACATTAGCAAAAGTGGCAGGAGTATCTGAGATTGTCGTCTGTACACCTTGCACAGAAGGAGAGAACCTTAATCAAGCAATGCTGCACGCCCTAGAGGTTGCAGGTGCCACCGAGGTTTATAAGGTAGGCGGTATTCAGGCTATTGGTCTTATGGCGTATGGCACTAGCACCGTAAAAAAAGTTGATAAGATTGTCGGGCCGGGAGGAACTTTCGTCACAGCTGCTAAGCGTGCAGTGTATGGTGATGTTGCACTTGATCTTGTTGCGGGGCCGAGCGAGATAGCTATATTGGCAGATGATACTGCTGAGCCAAGCTATGTTGCTGCTGATCTCTTATCGCAAGCTGAACATGGCACCGGCTGGGAAAAAGCTCTACTGGTAACATCTTCGAAAAGATTGGCTGATGCTGTACAAAAAGAGCTTGATGAACAGGTGACTACATTGAGTAAGCGTAAGTTAATCGAGAAGGTAATGAAGACAGGTATCCTTATTGTGGTTGTGAATACCCTTGATGAGGGTATGGATCTCTGCAACGAATTTGCGCCTGAACATTTTGAAGTTATGGTACGGGAGCCGAAAAGCTGGCTCAAGAAGGTTAAGAATGCTGGAGCTGTTTTTGTGGGGCAGTGGACTCCAGAATCGGTAGGAGACTTTGTTGCCGGACCAAGTCATGTACTACCAACGGGTGGCGCAGCACGGATGTTTTCTGGTCTAACAGTTGAGGATTTCAGGCGCCGCACAAGTTTTGTTGCATTCACTAGAGCCGACCTGAAAGAGGTTGTTCCTATTATTGACGCATTTGGAGAGATGGAAGGGTTGGATGCGCATGCCAGATCGGCACGCATTCGTTTTGAAAAGAAATGAAGATAATTAGACAGTCAGTTTACGATATGCACGGTTACACACCTGGCGAACAGCCTCAAGGTAATGATCGTGTTATAAAATTAAATACTAATGAAAACCCGTATCCACCATCATTGCATATTGATGAGGCACTACGCAGTATTGATACATCTATACTAAGACTCTATCCAGATCCTTTGTCAATTAAACTTAGGGTTGCAATTGCTGACTTGCACGGCTGTGGAATAGAGAATGTTTTTGTGGGAAATGGTGCTGATGAGCTACTGGCGTTATGCACACGTGCTTTTGTGGAAAATGACGACTCTGTAGGGTATTTTGAGCCATCATATTCACTTTACCCTGTGTTAAGTGATATACGTGATGTTGCTAAAGTTCCTGTTGTGCTTGATCAAGACTTTGGCTTTGTTCAGCCTGACGACTCAGCATGTTCTCTGTTTTTCATGACAAACCCAAATGCACCAACAAGTATACTCTATTCGAGAGCTAATGTTGAAAAGTTCTGTAGTGATTTCCAGGGGGTTGTCGTTCTTGATGAGGCTTATGTTGATTTTGCCGATGAGAACTGTATGGATATTGCTTTAACATTACCAAATGTACTTGTTGCTAGGACATTATCAAAATCATATTCTATGGCCGGTCTACGTTTGGGTTATGCTGTTGGTGATAAGCTCTTAATTGAGGCGCTGAATAAAATCAAGGATTCATACAATCTCAACGCTATCACCCAGACGTTGGCACTCGCTGCCATTCTGGATCAAGACCATATGCGTGCTAATGTAGAACGTATCAAAACAACGCGAGCAAGGTTTTTAGTAGAACTGGAGGATATAGGGTTTACGGTTGTTCCC
>DAOVUR010000142.1 GCA_030632465.1 bacterium
AAAGATCCTACGTATGTAATCAAGACATCATCTTCATTCTGCTTCAGCTCTGCCTTTAGCTCTTTTACGCGATCAGCATCAGCTTCCACTAACGATGATGGAATATCAAATATATCAAATACGTTCTGGCAGACATTCATCTTTTGTACCTGCTCGGCAAGACCAGTCCCTGTGGCAATAACTGCATCTGCATGTTTGGCTGTAAACTTCTCTACTGCGGCATAAGCTTTCATAACCATATTCCGCATAATGCTTTTCTTTTTATAGGAGCCGGGATCAGAATGTTTTTCATAAACCAGCTTGCAACGAACAACTCCTGCAATAATCACACCAAGAAAACCGGCATCTTCTACACCATGAACTACATCATAGCGATTCTTTATTGCCATACCTAAACCGACAAACAGTAGCAGTACATCAAAAGCAGCCTTTATTAATGATGGACCTATAGGCATATTACGAACAAAGAATATATTCCATACCCTAACAATTCGCACACCATCAATAGGCTTATCTTCACCTACTGGTAATGTGAGAAAATCAACTTTATAACCATTTTTAACCAATGCCATGAGATCAAAGCCAACACGAATAGGAGAACCGCGCCACTGAAAGAATGGCTGCGGAGAGATAAATAGAACTTTTTTTGACATATCAATCCTTCTTCAAGATTAAAGCTGGAACTCTGCCACCATCACAGTGTGATCAGATGGCTTTATCTGGCGACGCGGCTCAAGATCTATCTCTGCATTGAGCGAACATCTCGCCATTGATTTTGTAGCCATAATATGATCTATACGCCAGCCCATACCGCGCTCCATCGCATTTGGCACACGATAATCAAAAAAGCTATACTGCCCTGCTTCAGGATGGTATTTACGGAATATATCTACGAACCCCCAGTCAACGGTCTCAGCAAAAGCCTTCTGTACATCCTCATGGTAACATACATGCTCTGCCTGTTTTTCGGAGTTATGAATATCAATAGGATCCGGCGCAACATTTAGATCACCAACCCATACAATATTCATCTGCGGACTGAATTTCCGGTTAAGATATTTCTTTAGCCGCTTAAACCACTCTATCTTATATTGATACATCTCGTGATCAATTGAACGCCCCTGCGGAACGTATGTATTAATAACATGCACGGACCCAATCATAGCATATACGAATCTTGCCTCGCTGGGCGCCACATCATCACCAAAATCTAAGCTGACTTTCTCTGCCTCTTGCAGTGAAGCAATAGCTACGCCGTTATATGATTTTTCCCCCTTAAAAACAACGTGGTAACCAGCATCTTCAAAAAAGTCTACCGGGAAATCTTTATCTTGCACTTTGGTTTCTTGAAGACAAAGTATATCCGGCTTATTTTTCTGCAGCCAAGCCGAAACAATATCTAGCCGAGAGCGGATTGAATTAACGTTAAAGGTTGCGATCTTCATACTTAATACTTTAGCGTCCCTTCAAATACATGCACTGCCGGACCAAGCAAAGTAACATCTTCAAACTCATCGCCAACTATTTTAAAATCTACTGTCAAAACATCACCACTAGCTGGTGTAACATCAACAGGCGCTTCCACCAAACCCAATTTAGCCGCAATCAGAGAAGCCGCCACCATGCCTGTACCGCAGGCTAAAGTTTCCGCCTCCACCCCACGCTCATAAGTCCGTACTCGGATAGAATTCGGACCTGTTTTTTTGAGAAAATTCACATTTGTGCCAGCTGGTGCAAACTCTTGATGATATCTCAGCATATTCCCCAAGGCCATAACATCACATTCATCAATATCTTCCACAACCACTACAACGTGCGGCACTCCAGTATTAAGAGAGCTATATGTAATTGGCGTATCACCAGTAAGATCTTTCTCAAGCAGTAGATCGAAAGGCTTAGTCATACCGAGACGAACAGAGTCACCCATAGCTTCAGCCTGCAAGATGCCGGCAACAGTATCGATAGTCATAGTTTGTGCTGCTACACCAATATCATTGGCAAGTCTAGCAACGCAACGTGCTCCGTTACCGCACATTTCCACTTCGCCACCGTCAGGATTATAAAAACGCATCCTGAAATCTGCCTTATCTGATGGCTGAATCAGAATAATACCTTCGCAACCAATGCCTGTACGCCTCGCCGCAATACCCGCAAGCCAATCACGGTCAGCTGCAGGAAACTGCCCAGCTCTATCATCAACCAAAATAAAATCATTGGATGCACCATGCATCTTCCAAAAAGGGATATTCATAATCAAGATCCTTTGTCGTTAGTTCCAAGTAGAGCAGATAATGATGCCCCATCTATCCGCTACTGCTCATAAATTCTTTAATAAATCCTCAATCATCTTAGGCCATGAGGATTTAATAGCATCATCAGTTACAGAAAACTTTGCTTCTTCATACCCCATGTAATCGCCCATCACCTTAACGGCCTCGTCTAAAACAATATCAGAATGTTCTTCATCTTCTTCGCCATCATCACTAGCAATCCCATCATCAGTAGCAGGCATGAGTTTCTCCTGCAGTTCACTCAACTCCTTATCAGCAACAGCCATCTTGCGACGCTCCTCGATATTTAAAGATATCTCTTTGTTACTATTTATCTTCTCTATACGCTGAAGAAGTTTTTTGTAGGCAGCAAAACGTGGATCGTCTCCTAGCCGCTCAGTCGACTTCTGTTGCAGTGATGCGATAATAGTGCTTAAGTCTGTCACGGGAGTATACGCAGCTTTATTGACTGGCACGCATTTTATTGGATTAGGCAGTTTATCCTCCCCCACCTCCATAAAATCATATCCTGATGACATTATTATGTCAGGAACTACTCCACGCAATTGAGTTGACTCACCAGAAATACGATAGTAACCAGCCGTTGTGACTTTTAGCTTTCCTAGACGCCTATCAAAACCTAACGGCATCACCGTCTGCACAGTTCCTTTACCATGCGTCTTTGTGTCACCCATAATAATAGCTCTATCGTAATCCTGCAGCGCAGCAGCTACAATCTCTGATGCCGAAGCACTCAATCTATTTACCAAAACTAGCAATGGACCTGAATAAGATACAGTAGGATCATTATCAGGCAACACATGTAAAGAGCGCCACTCCTGTACCATTACAGCAGGACCCGTCCGAATAAAGAGACCAACCATTTTGATCGCCTCTAACAAGGAGCCGCCACCATTACTACGAAGATCAAGTATAATACCATCTACCTTTTCTTCTCTTAGTTTCTTTATCTCCTTAGAGACATCGTAAGACGAGCTCCTAAACTGCGGATCATTAACAGACCGCACTCTTAAATTGGCATAAAATGCTGGTAAATCTATGACTCCAACCTTGCGAACAGTACCATCAACACCTGTCACCGTGCGAACTTTGGAACTTGCAGCCTGCTGGTCAAGCTTCACTTCATCACGAATCAATGTAACAAGTTTAGTAGTCACCCCTGTAGGATCAGCAGCGGGTATAACCGTTAATACAACTTTGGTCCCCTTTTTGCCACGAATATAACGGACAACTTTATTAAGCGGTCTATGCCGGATATCAACAGTCTCTCCGTCGCCCTGCGCAACACCTATAATTTTATCGCCCTGCTGTAGCTTGTTAGCACTCTTATCACTATGTGCTGGGCCGCCAGGGATAAGACTAACTATTTTGGCAGCACCATCTTCAGAACGCAACATTGCACCAATGCCAACTAATGACAGGCTCATTTCAATATCGAAGTCTTCCGAAACAATATCAGTCATGTAGTCAGAATGCGGATCATAAGCATGAGAAAATGCCGTTAAATATTTTTGTAGCACCCAGTCGGCATCATTATCACTAAGAATTGTCTGCATCTGACGATATCGCTTAAGGATCTTCTCTTCAGGAGATAGTTTTTCTACCTTAATTTTACTATCAACAGCTGTTACCGTATTTGTTGTGACAACACTGTTTGTACCGGAAAGAACATTTGTGACCGAAGCAATATCTACCGTGGATACAACCTCATTACTAGAACTACTCGTTACTGCGATATCATTGGTGGCAACATCTACCGTATCAATGACATTTGTTGTAGCCGCATTAAGAGCATTAGTTGCCGCTATCGCAGCCTGCTCATCTGCAAGAATCTGACGTAGGTATTCATTCTTTATCTTCTTGCGCCATATTTCATCCCGCTCCGCTTCATTCTCTGGCCACGGCGAATCATTCTTACGCAATGTTAACAACTCATCTTTACTAAAATCAAATTCATCTGATAGTAACTTCTCTATATACTGACAACGATTCTCGAGACGCTCCATAAATAGATTAAAGGCATCATAAGCAAACGAGACATCACCTACTCGCAACATATCATCCAGTTTATATTCATCTGCACGAAAGCCATCTATATCTTGCTGCGTAAAATATATATGCGAATAATCAAGTGATGATAGATAGTTTGTCCATGCGCGCTGCGAAATTGTATCATCCATAGGCTCACGCAAAAGATGCTTAGACGGAAGTGCACGAGATAATCTACGGGCAATATCTTTATACGCAACATCAGGCTTCAATAGATCACGCTCTGTAGCACCCAACTGCCCAATCACAACCAACAAGAAGAGTGGTAAATAGATTAGTTTATATTTTATATTTGCCATAATCGCACCAAAAAAAATGGGCGAGGTCAATCACTGACGCTACTGCGCCATATTGCCCCCGCCCAATAACAACCATATTCTATGCAGTTAAAACGCCTTCTTTGCAAGCTTTAGAAACTCCAAACTTAACAACCTTCTTTGCAGGAATCTGGATCTCTTCACCTGTAGCAGGATTACGGCCGAGACGAGCTTTACGATCAACCAATACCAACTTACCTAAACCAGGTAGTGTGAAACCATTCTTTGATTCAACATAAGCCAATGCTGCCAGTTCTTCTAGAAACGATGTTACTTCAGCTTTTGTGAGACCTGTTTTTTCTGCCATGTATGATGTCATTTGAGTTTTTGTCATATTTTTACTCTCCCTTTACTTAGTTATTAACAATACATACCGAAACTACAATAAGTATCTATTGTGCATCTTTTCTCAATAAACACAAGCTTTTTATAGTTCAATATACAAAAAAAATCACACCACATACCTACAAAACTATTCCACCCAAATATCTAAATGTCATCTCGACGATTATTCAGACAAATGCCCACCGGTATCACATGTTGCATCGGTACCAATTGGCTGATAATCATAAATACCAGACGCAGGACAAGAAGGCTCGCCACCCTTTATAAATGAATCAACTCCATTGACATCAGTCT
>DAOVUR010000138.1 GCA_030632465.1 bacterium
CATTACCAAAGAAGACATCAGTAAAGACTGAACCAGAACCGCCCCAGTTCTTACCTACACCGCCAGGCCATGCGAAGCAAACACTCGCTTTATCACCATTGCCAGACTTGCCTTCAGCCCAATCTGTAGTCATAGTTGAAAACCCAATCTGCTTAAGTTTTGACTCTGCTTTTCTTGGTATCAGTGTTAAAACCGCCTTTGTTACAACTGAACCTTTAGGTATGCCTGATAAATCAAACTTCAAAATCGGCGTTTCATGTTTACCCTTAATCTTTAACTTGCTAGAGCTTCCTGCACTCAATTTCCGTTCACTATGGTAAGAGTAAATAGTGCTATCGGCAACTAGCGGACATACCGCTTCACCAGCACTTACAGCGCCTCCTGCCAAAATAATGCTACACAACGACAATAATACCGACTTATTCGCTCGCTTCATACCTCTCCTTTTATTTCCGACCACTCACGCTTCCAACCATACGACGCGAGAAATGATCAACACATTTTCCCTATACACTTTTCACTACTTACTAGTCTTTATCTTAAGTAATACCGGCTGAAGTACTGGTACAGTAATACTTTTTTCTAAATTCATGCCACTCACAATATCAATAATTTTGATATCATTACCATTATTTACTGCATTAAACTGAATTGTACGCGCTTGCGTTTGTTCTGTTGTAGATGCAACAGCAAGATACCCAGATCCGCCTTGACCTTCAAAAATAAACAGCTCACTATTAGGTAGCGCTGTAAATTTCACGCCCATACCTTCACCTGCGTTAACCTCTGCATCACTAAGCAATTTTGAAAGTTTTTTCCTCAATACACGCATATTAAGACCTCGTTTATCGCTTCCATAATCAACAAAGGTAGCATTAAATAAAACAACCCGCCCTGCACCATGCCTAAACTCTTTAGTAACGCCTCTTTTCTTGTTAGGCTTTTTAATTTCACCAAAACTAGATCTATAACTAAACGTGGCACCTCTCTTTAGTGATGTAAACGGAATAGGACCTGGTCCGCGCGGCTTACCCTTCTCATCATACATAGCAAAAGTATCATCAATCACCAATACACCACCATCACTCACGTATGATTTCAGAAAAGATAGTGTTGAATCAGAAACAGCATGCATTAGATTAGCAATAAGAACCTTTGGTTTTTCACCACGAAATTTCCCTTTTTGTAGATCTAAGTACGACTCAAATTTCGGATGAATCCCCTGCTCTCCTAACGCCACCTGCCATCCACCCAAAGTCTTAATATACGTATTATGCTCTACCTCCCAAACGGCACCTCGTAAAGGGTATGTCTTTTCATCTGGCATATTATCAACAAACCAAAAAGTGCGAATACTAGGCTGACTATAGATCATAGATACACCACCATCAACAAGCCTACAGTCCTTGATCAAGGCAGCAAAATCACCCATATCTTCAAACATCTTTTTCCAGGACCCTTTGCTTTGCCCGTCTCCTTTTAGCATCCCACGAACTGTAGCCGCAGCCACAAATGCCCCGCGCTCACCATTCAGGAAATCCAGCCACAATTTACGAATACCCTTATCACCATTATTATAATGGCTAGAAAAACTTATGGTTCTATTATTATTTAAACCGCGTATTAGCCCCTTATCACCCGGGAACCGGTGAGTTTCAACTACATCAATCTTTCCACCCGCTAGTAACCGCGCATAATCCCACCCACTATAAACTGTAGGCATCGCCGTTACCGTAACTGCCGTTGGTAAACCAGGGCTTTCCTTTCGCACAGCGTCAGCTAACGAATGAATTATCTCAATAAATGATATATCCATGAATTCACGAAACTCACACCAAGAGGTTAAATCCATATATGGAAAATTCTTATACTCTTGATCTATAGCCTCATCAGTTGTTTTCGGAATAACATCATTAAACAATTTATAGTTACTGCTCCAGACTTTATTGACAGCCGCTATTGAGCTATATCTTGTAGCAAGCCATTTCCTGAAAGCAGCCATTCCGAAGTCAGAATAATCATAATCAAAAGGTGAACCAAAAGTTACATTCGACCCTTCATGACAAACGCAAGCAGCAAGCAAATCGCAATTTTTATATCCACGCAAAAACTCCAACAAATGATCATGTAATTTCACTCGCACTGCAGGATCTAGTAAGGACGGATCTCGTTTCAGAAACTCACGATTGGTACTATCTTTTAGAAAAGCATTTCGATTCGCCTTATGATCGTCTAAATGAAATGCCGACTTTCCGTCAAATACATAAAGAAAAACCGGTAACTTATCGTTCTTATGAAAATCAAGAATCTTTGAGGCTGGTGAATCACTATATATTCTGCCGTTTACATTAACCGAGCTTAACTCGTCAAGACTGTGGCCAGTCCCTGCTCGAATAACGTGATAACTAGAAGACAACCGATTCAAGGACTTATCAAGTGGACTATTACTAACGTCAGCATATATAATAGTGGGTAATAGAACACAATATAACGTAAATAATATTGCTCCAGTAGAGTTTCTCACGGCTTTCTCCTCCTATTAATCCTGTTTTTTTGTAGCGTTGGCTGTCCCAGCCAATCCTTCCCGCCGGGAAGCTCGCCTCTGAGGCGAGTTCCCATAACCACAACTAGGACTCCGTCCGTCGCTTTTGGCTGGGGACAGCCAACGCTACAGCTCCCATCATAATTCTTTCTTTTTTATCCAAATAATCTGTGTAATCTGCAGACAGTTATTTTGTTCCAGCTTCCATCTTAATAGATAGATTCGATGCTAATGGACCACCATTAACGGTGTACGACTTACTATCCACATTCGCAGGGACAGACTCAACATGCTCGCCGCCTTCCCATGTATGAGTAATCTTCACAGGAACCTTATTATCAACTTTATAGTCAACATAGATACCGAACACTTTTAGCAACGCGGCATTTCCAGCATCAGTATGAAACTTAACCAACACCGACTTAACTGACTTAGGCACAAAACTATTCTCACGCACTGATGCACCGCCAGGTGTACAGCCATTGCTATAAGCTTTCTTCTTAGCAAAATCAAGAACACCGCCTACGGCCTGCCCCCAGTAGTCTTCTGGATGATCTTCATCTTTCACAACACGCTGGTTACATGCCATAACCCAAGTGGCACCATCATCAATAGAAAATGATACACCATTCATAGTCTCAGCTTTACGGGCAGAGAAATTAGCACCAGCTTGAACTCGTGTAATCTCACCCGGAGCATCAACACGATAAATAACATGACCAGGCTTACGTGAATTAAAGATAATATGTGCAGTTGATTTTTCTTCCATAAACTGCGCCATGCCTTCAATAGACTCAGCCTGCGAACGAACAACAGCTTCTGGGAGACCTAGGTCAGGAGCATATAACAGAGTCGCAGTCTCAGCACGCGCAAATGTCATTTCAGTTTTTCCGTCAACAAAAGGTAGCGCAGCTGGCGAAAGCTGACCACTCGCATAACTCTTAAACGACTCAATTCCCGCACCCTTACCCTCAAAGCTAAGGCGTAATAACCAACTATATTGTCCATTAAATATTGCTGTCGCATCGTTTTTAAACTCACCGCCGCCAGTATGAAGCTCTTTCCAGGTCCGGCCAAGATCAAATGAGTACTCCACTTTACCATTAGCTGAAGCAAACTTACCTTCGATAATAACACCATCTTTATCATCAGCAGGATTAGCAAGATCAACAGGATTACCAGCAACAATGTATGGGTAGTAAAAATTATATACAACTGATGATGCAGACTTCTTGTCAGCAGCAACCAAGAAAGGAGCCTTTTTGCTCTGCTTGATATTCTCTACCTTAAAAGCACCAGCAAGCGCAGATTTCTTTGCTAGTGGCGGGTTATAAACCATTTCCCAGTTACCAAAGCGCCCCTTGCCACCCTCTTTATAAAGGTAATAAGTAGCACCACGCGATGGCCCTACAGACTTACCATCTTTTTTATTATATTTGGAGTTTAGGCGTTTAGTATATTCACATGAAAATGGCGGAACATAAAAACGAGACTCAGGTAACCACTGACGCTTAAACCAGCGTGTCATACTCTCCCCATCACGCAAATCTGTATTCATAGAGTGAACACCAACTTTACGTCCATACATAGAATATTTAACACCTATATTCAAACACCCCCACATAGAGCTAGCACCATCATATTTAAAGTTGTACTTGTTCTTGTTATTAAATAGTAGACTTTTATCAGCTTTGATGTCATCAACGCCAACCACAGAACCATCTTCACGTTTAACATACCCCATCATATCAACATCATAATAGTGCCATTTACCATCATACTTAACCTCAGGAACAGTATGTCCACCTATCCCATCAATACGACCAAATAGTCCCGCCGCATTAAAAAGCTCATTCACAGCCCACGATGTCGATCCACAAAGCGCATAACCATAAACGTTGATCAGTTTCAAAGTATCCATTACTTTATTAGCTGAACCCGCATATTTGTGTCCCTTAATGCCATCTTGTGATATTTCCTGCGAAGCATTATGATGGTACATATGAGTCACAAGATATTCAAAGATAGCCTCACTCTTCTGCTGGTCAGTCATACCAGGCTTAATAATAGATGCAATAATAGTATCAACACTAGAGGAGTCAGGGTTTTTTTCACTAACAACCTTAACCCCAGCATTAACAACAGTAGCAGTAACCGCTATCAAAATTACCGACAACATAAACTTAGATATACGTCTTAACATAACAACCTTCTCCTTTTCTACTATTTACAATTACCACGTATCACTACCGCACAACACTCACCGATGCCTTACGCACTCTACACTTATTTCTTCTCTATTTATAAAGACCAACTGACAAATATTTTTCAGAAATTAAAGACCGATAATAGATATCCCTGACACAATAATCAAGGGAAAACAGCATAGCGATATAGGGCAACTAATATAACAGCAAAAAAACAGACCCGATATATATACCTGCAATCACATCTCCAATTCTGGTCAATTCCTTTAAAAAACCTTGGATACCACACCATATTACTGTACTATTGTATGTAATTATTAACTATTAACCAAAACAGGGGATTCTTATGAAACTATTGACCACAATTCTTACTATCTGTTTTTGTGCCGTTTTCGCGCATGCCGTTACAATCTCAGCCGATTTAGAAGTCGATATAAGATCCAATGTAAGCATCGTCACAAATGGACAATCAGTCACATACTACGTAGATGCCATCAATAATGGCCCAGAACAGATTCATTCCGATGACGCATGCGAAGTGCAGTTCCTGCCACCTAACGGACAGTATAACCTTGCAACAGTTGCATCTTCTGCCACTCAAGGAACTGTTAATGATGATGACTGGATCATCGTCTGGATTCCCGGCACTATCAATAGCGGACAGACTTTAACCATGACTGTCACCGTAACAATCAACACTACAGAGACAAAC
>DAOVUR010000179.1 GCA_030632465.1 bacterium
AAAGCATTTGAAGTATTAGAGATCATCTCATGTTCAGATATAAACATGGAAGCAGCACGCGCCAAAGCCAAAGAGAATGGCTGCCAGGCGCAGACCGTAAAAGCACTACTAGCCAATAAAAAAATTGATCTCGTGATCAACCTGACAGTTCCGGCTGTACATGCAAAAGTTAGCCTGCAGATTTTAAAAGCTGGCAAACATGTACATTCCGAAAAGCCATTAGCTGTTCATCTTGAAGATGGTAAAGCTGTACTTGACCTAGCAAAGAAAAAAGGTCTACTCGTTGGCTGTGCACCCGACACTTTTATAGGCGCCGGCTTACAGACATGCAGAAAGATTGTCGATGACGGCTGGATTGGCAAAGTAACTAGTGGAACAGCTTTCATGATGAGCCGTGGACCAGAAGCATGGCATCCTAATCCATCATTCTTTTATCAGACAGGAGCAGGTCCGATGTTTGATATGGGACCATACTACATGACCGCCCTAGTCCACCTTCTCGGTCCAGTCAAGAAAGTTAGTGCAATCACCTCAAAAGCTTTTGAAGTGCGAACAGCCACCTGCAAAGAAGAATTCGGCAAACAACTAAAAGTTGAAATTCCAACCCACTATTCCGGCGCCTTAGAATTTAATTCCGGTGCTGTAATCACAGTCACAATATCTTTTGATGTGCATAAACATGGTCATAGCCCCATCGAACTGTACGGTACAGAAGGCTCCCTTAAAGTTCCTGATCCAAATACATTTGGCGGACCAGTATCACTTTACACTCCCACTACAGGCGAGTGGAAAGAGCAAGCATTCAGCCACCCATACGCAGATAATATGCGTAGCATAGGTGCCGCCGATCTAGCATACGCGATTCTAGGGAAACGCAAACACCGCACAAGTGGAGCACTGGCATATCATGTTCTAGAAATAATGCATGCCTTTGAGAAATCGTCAACTACAGGCCGCCACGTAGCAATCAAATCAAAACCCGCACAACCTGCAGCACTACCGCTTGGTCTCATTGCCGGACGTTTAGATCCATAAGTAAGGAATCATATATCCGTGGGCATTGCGTTGAGGTCGTTGAGCGGCTTGTCTGGGCGTAGTTACGCATTGAGGTCATGGAGTGGTTCCTGAGCAGAGCCGAAATGCCCTCAATGCGAGACGAAGCCTAGAGCCGAACTCCCCTCAGCTACACACTATTTCTTAAGATAAATACGATATTTGCCGCCGCCACTATCACTAATACGCAGCCCAGTTAAACTACGCCTACCACTCAAGGAAACCTCTTTCTTCTTCCCTTTCGCCAGCTTAGTTACAACTTTTATTGGAGTTTTCTTTGTACCTTCACGCAAAACAATAGTGTTAATAACAACATTGCCTTCTATTGCATGAATCATTAGCCATGAAGCTTCCTTCACCTTATTAAGCTTCACTTCCTTGGCTCCACCTTTAGCAGTTAGCTCAGCTACCTGGAAATATTTTGGTTTACCCGCTTCTGCATTTTGTACAAATCCCATAACACAAATCACCGCAACAACAATTCTACAACCCAATAATCTTAATTTCATAACAACGCTCCTATATTCTTAATTTGATAAGCATTATACTACAACAGCAACAAAACCACAATCATTACGCACTACCAACATTCAGCGTTTCTTTTATCCAGCGTGAACAATCAGTAGCCCAATCAAATGGTGCACTTAGTCCCAATCCATGTCGCCCTTTCTCGTAGAGATGCAATTCAAACGGAACATCATTTTCCCGTAAAGCAGAAGCAAACATCATACTATTCTCAACTGCCACACATCTATCTTCGCAAGTGTGCCATATAAAACATGGTGTAGTATTTTCTGTAACCTGCTTTTCCAGAGATATAGATTTAAGAAGTTCAGCCGTCGGATCAGCTCCTAACAGATTCAGGATAGAGCCTTGCTCTACACTCTTGCCTGTAGCAGTAATAACTGGATAACAGAGGACACAAAAATCAGGGCGCAAAACAGAATCACTCTCATCCTGATCATAAGCGGTAATCAGATGTGCAGCTAAATGTCCGCCAGCAGAAGAACCTATAACACCTAACTTACCTTCCTCAACACCAAACTCAGAAGCAGTAGAACGCACTGTCTCCATAGCTGCAAGTGCATCTTCCAGCATTTCAGGATGACGATGTCCACCTGTAGATAATCTATAAGTGACAACAAAACAGGCTATACCACTCTTCACAAAATACTCAGCATATCCAACACCCTCGTGCTTTGACAAATTTGCATATCCACCACCAGCAAAAACTATCATCCCAATACCAGTATGATTATTCTCAGGCACAAAACATTCAATCTTTGGCGCTGGACTCGTCGTTCCATGCTTAAGACTACCTTGCAACTCTACTTTTTTCATTATCTTTTTTCCTTGGACATTCATAGTTGGGCGTTCATAGTTGGGCGTTCATTTTCACTTTCTTTTTCCTTTTCTAATTTCACCCTTCACCCTTTTCTCGCCGTTATAAGCCAGTGCGGCATAGGTGGAGGTAATGCCACACATTCAAAATCAACAAACCCAGCATCCGTCAGCCACTCTTCCATATCTTTACTAGAGAATACCCAGCCATTCTCGGCTGTTAGCGCCATATTGACCGCAAAAAGTGCAGAAAATGGCGGACTACAGCGAGTCTCATCTGTCATCATATCAAGAATATTTATTTTTCCACCAGGAACCAATGCGTCATAACTTCTCTTTAGAATATCGAGAATATATTCAGGAGACTCCTGATGCAGTACGCCCAATATGTTGACAACATCATTGCCTACAGGAAATTCTGCATCATGATAATCACCTGCCACACATTTAACACGATCAGCAACCCCAGCCGCCTCAACTAACTCCGCAGCAATAGCCGATACTGCCGGTAGATCCATAACCGTACAGCTCAAAGCCTGATTATTCTGTGCCGATAAAATCGCATAAGCACCGGAGCCGCCCCCTATATCAAGCAGGTTCCTGCAATCCTTTAAATCAAGCATCGGGATTAGCATCTGCCCTATCCCCATAGCCCTGCCATGCATAGACATAACAAATGCACGTGTTCTTGCCGCATCATCACCTAAATGTAATTCTGGCGACTCAACAGGGACACCACTCTTCACTAACTCTGGCAACTTACCCCATGCACTATAGACATCACGGTTATATCTAATAGCACCACTAAGATCACCAGGCTTACCGGGAACAAGAAATGCCGCCGTTTCCGCTGTATTACTATATAACTCACCATCTTTTGTAATCAACCCTACAGCCACACAACCATCAAGAAGAAGCCTAGTTCCGCGCAAGTCTCCATCAATTTCTTTGCTAATAGATACTAGGTCAGCAGTTCCATGATCATCAAGCACCTTGAATACCCCCAGATCAGATGCTGTAAATAGTATACATGATCCATAAAACGCACTAGCCTGCTCCATAATCTTACTTGGACTTATATTCATTTCTTATTTCCTTTTCTATATTGCATCTATATACACTGGTTCTCGATTGGTCCTACAATACGCAAACATCCCCAACGGGCTTGTCCCACAACACGCAAGCATCCCCAACGGGCTTGTCCCACAACACGCAAGCATCCCCAACGGGCTTGTCCCGTTGGAATGAAAGATTTTTGCAGATAACATATCTTTAACAAACCCACGATTATCGTCTATAAACATTCTAATCTTTACTAACCCAAATACGTTATTATAGTATAAACATTCATTTAGAGAACTAATTGATAATAACAATTTATGGAAATATGTCATGATAATAATTGAACCACATATTCATATGTACTCTCGTACAACTGATGACTACCAAGCTATGTACAAAGCTGGTATCCGTGCATGTGTTGAACCATCATTCTGGATGGGTGCAAATCGACGCTATGCAGGAACCTTTTTTGACTATTTTCTGCTTATCTTAGACTTTGAAACAGTCCGTGCACGTCGCTTCGGTATCGATCATTTTGCAGCCGTCTCGCTTAACCCAAAAGAAGCTGAAGATCAGGCATTAGCCGATGAAGTCATTGACGGCATGGCAGAATATCTTGACCATCCACGCTGCGTAGCATTAGGTGAGATTGGTTTCAATAATATTACACCAAAAGAGGAACACGCTTTTGTACGACAATTAGTTATCGCCAAAGAACGCGACATACCAGTTATTGTGCATCTTCCTCATAACGATAAGCTACGCGGCGCCGAACGCACAGCAGAAATCATTGCCGACATTAACCCCAACAGAGACAAGGTTATTATTGATCATAATACCGAAGAGACCATGGCAATTAGCCGTGACACAGGTTGCTACTGCGGCATGACAGTCTATCCAATCTCAAAACTTACTCCTGCACGCGTGTCCGATATTATCCGAACCTTTGGGAACGAGCGCATGATTGTTGATGGTAGTGCCGATTGGGGAATCTCTGATCCACTCAGCCTAGTAAAAGTTGTAGACTTCATGGCAAAAGATGGTCATTCAGAAGAAGCTATACAGAATATCGTCTTCAATAACGCTATG
>DAOVUR010000072.1 GCA_030632465.1 bacterium
GCTGCATCTTGTATGAGATATGCGTTAAAGTGTGGTTTATGCAGGAATCCTGTCTGGACTGCCATAATGGCAGGTTCTTTTGCTGGATTTGCTCCTACCATATCTAGGTTAAGTCCGCCTATAAAGTTTATGCGGTTTTCAGGTTGATTGATCCACATCTGTATACCGCGTACCTCTACAGAGAAGAAAAATTGAATCTTGCGGAGTTGTGGTTTGAATTTCTTGGAATCCTTGATTGATTGCAGGACGCGTAATGCTTCGATTGCAACCCCGCAACCGGATGCGTTATCAAGTGCACCTATTTCATCTATATGTCCACATATATAGATGGGTTTTCCTCCTGTACCAATAGAGCCGGTTAATATGGGAAGGCTACCTTTTTCGACTTTAGCCTGTACTTTAGCGCGTAGTTTAATTGCAGGATCTTCTTTAAGTGATCTAAGAAGTTTTCTACCCGCACTAGGGGATAGAGAGAAGACGGGAATGCATTTACGCCCAGAATCTTTTGGTATTGCATTGTTTGCAAAGCGAGATGCATTTTTGTGTTTGCTATCATTGATGGTGATGACGGCCAGCGCGCCTTTTTTTGCCAGCATTACCGTTTCATCTGCATCGCCATTACCTTTTGTTATTAAGACAAATCGATTTTTTATTGGTTTGCTTAGGTTAGTGACGGTATCGGTGATAACTACAGATGCTGATACCCAGCGTCCACCAGGGGTGGAAGGAGAGAGTGGAGCAATAGATTGCGGGTTTTCGTCATAGTTGGCTAGAGAGACTTTGTTTCTGTTGGTGCCTAGTTCTAGCTTTGCTGTTTTGAGAGTCCATGCCGGTGGCATCATCCATCCGCCCGGACTGGTTATGCCATCAGCAGGCAGGTCCTCAACGCGTACATCTTCAAGTCCAGCTTCACGCAGACGTGCTGCGGCGCGATTCACCCCTTTGTAAATTGCTGGAGTATCCATCCAGCGTACATCTTCCCATATTTCTATAATATTCCGGCGTGCATTACGTGCACTAAATAGCTTTCCGGCAGCTTGTATCTGCTTGTCACTAGACATTGAAGTTCTCCATATTGGTAAATAGTCTTGCAAACTTATCATATTGGACTTACGGGAAAAAGTGAAAAGGTGATATCCTTTTCCTAATTATAGTTTGCCTATCTTGCCATAACACTATTAATCAAAATAAACTGTTTTTCCGGTCTCGGCACTTTTATAAATAGCCTTTAGTATCTTAAGTCCGGCAAGAGCTTGTTCCCCGGATATAACGGGAGTTTCTTTGCCTTGTGCAACACGGCAAAAATGGCCGACTAGTCCACCTTCGTTTACATCATCATATTTCTTAATAACGGTGTCCATCTGTATTCCATCTTGCTCATCATATATCTCGATAATATTAGAAAGGCGCATACCTCCTTTATCACCATACAAAACAGTTTCTTGCTCATCCGTATTCTTGCAGTGCATAATCCAACTTGCTTCAAGGAGTAAGGTTCGGTTGTCTTTAAATCTAATCAATGCTACTCCCGCATCTTCAAGAGCATAATTAATGCTTCTTCTTTCTCCATCCTTTTTGCCGAGACCATAAAAAGTTGTTCCATCTACACTTGCTACTTCCGGGAAATCCATCATGTATAGCGCCAGATCTAACTGGTGCACGCCCAAGTCAATTAAAGGCCCGCCACCTGCTATGTCAGTAGAAAGTGCACCTTTGCCGCCAGCCTCATACCACCAAGGAATACCTTTTCGTCGTAACCATTTTGTTTTCGCATAATAGATTTCACCAAGTTTTTCCTGAGCAATGATCTTTTTTGCCGCCAGATGAAGAGGCTTGAATCGTTGATTGAAGTTTACCATCAATGTTCTGCCTGCTGTGATACTTGCTTCGATCATAGCTTCAGCATCTTGAATTTCTGTTGCTATTGGCTTTTCTACAAGGACATGTAAACCTTTTTGGAAAGCTAGTATGGAGAATTTCGCATGTAGATGATTTGGAAGAGCAATGATTACTGCATCAAGATCAGCTTGCTCAATCATTTTTGCTCCATCACGGTATTGCTCCTGGACATTTAAGTCCTTCCCTACAGCTTCTAGCCGTTCAGCTGACATCTCACTAATAGCCTGAAGGTGAACATCAGGTAAAGCAGAACATACCTTGGCATGTATAGCTCCCATGCCGCCAAGTCCAATAACTCCTACTTTCAATAATTTCATCTTCATTATACTCCTTCTGCTGTAATGCAAAATACTAGTATACGTAAGTCTTCATCAGAACGATTCTCTAGTCCGTGTTGTCCGCTAGGAAAAACTATTGTGATATCACCAGCATTGACTTCAGATTCTTGACCATCAAGCGTCATCACGCCCTGGCCAGATATAATATAGTAGTATTCTTGATCATCGGTATGAGTGTGTATGCCAATTGAGGTTTTTGGGGGTAAAACGTCATCATGAACAAACTTTAATATTTTTCCTCCAGGATCATTACCGTCTAATACTCCTAGCCAACGTATAGCTCCTTTTCCATCGTGACAGTTGTTAAAATCTCTGCGTGGCATTTCGTTATGTTTCTTAATAAATGTGGTTTTCATACGATGTCCCTTTAGTAAGCTCCTAGTAGTGCTAAGATATAGTAATAACTATGTGGTTGTAAGCTTAACCCCCAGTCTAGTCAACCTTAAACCCTTAACTTGATCATTTTTGTTAGGCGGGCATTATTGTTGCCCTGATTAGTTTTCTGTCGTATATTTGATGTTTCAAATAGTGAAAATAGTAGAAGATTATATACTAGGTATGGAATGATGCTTGTAGTTGGAAACAACAGAATAACTAGTTGCATCAATATGCAGATCTATTGAAAATGACGATAAACAGATAAGTTAAATATGGGAGAAATAGAAACGATGAAATATGGGGACTTTACAGAATCGAACAAAGAATTTGTTATGAATCGCTTTGATGCACCACGTCCTTGGATGAATGTACTTTTTAATGATGAATATGGGCTGTTCTTCTCCCAGACAGGACTAGGATATAGCTTCTATAAAGAACCGATATCAATCCCTGTAACCTACATAGATATATTTACGTATGTACCTCAATGGCCACAGACAGGGAAGTTTATATATCTCAGTGATGATCAAGATAATTGCTGGCCATTAGCTCCATTCTATTCGGATGATAAATATGATGAGTATGAATGCCGTCAACACCCCGGAAAATCATCTATTCGTACTTTAAAAAATGGTATTGAAAGCGAATTCACCATTTTTGTCCCTAGACAAGACCCATTAGAAATATGGAAGCTGCGAATAAAAAATAGAAGTGATAAAAAACGAACTGTCAAATTTTTCCCGTTCCAAGAGCTAAAGCTCGCAAGTTATGGTTCAGGAATAACGGATACATTTACATATATACATGCAGATTATAATGAACAGGCTCAAGCAATTATTGCATACAATAATAACTGCACAAGTAAACTTATTTATGGTGCGTTTATGGCGTCCGATTATAACATCACTGGTTATGACTGCCGACTTGAATCATTCTTCGGGGCCTATGGGCGGAAAGATATGCCAGAGGCTGTACTTAACGGAAAATGTCAAAACTCCTCAGTAAGTGCAGAACGATTCTGCTCAGTCCTGTCTGGTGAAATGACACTGGAGCCAGGTGAAGAACAGACAGTACACTTAATATTTGGGATCGGCACAGAAATAGAAAAGATAACGAACTATAAAGAAAAATACCTAACTCTAGGAGCACCGCAAAAAGCGCTAGATGAAGTGGAAGCATATTGGGAAGAAAAATTTGATGTGATGGAAATGACAACTCCATGCTCGGGAATGAATGCCCTAGCTAATGTCTGGTATAAACATGGCACTCTATTTACCAGTCGATATGTCAGAGGAAGCGGTCATGGTTATCGAGATATCATTCAAGATATAATGGGCGTATGTCCACTAGATCCTTCTTGGACTAGATATTGGCTTATTGAAAGTTTGAAACATATGGATCCAGATGGACTTCCTATACGCGGATACAATGTACTTGGTGGTGATGATGACTTGCGCAAACATCGCGACTCCGGACTCTGGTTGCAAATGACACTCAGTACATATATACGCGAAACTGGTGATGTAGATATCCTTAAAGAAGAAGTTCCTTTTCGAGATAATAGCTATGGTAGCGTGTGGGAACATATTATACGGCCGATTAAGAAAGTCGCTTCTGACGTAGGTGCTCACGGATTATGCCTTATCGGAGATGGCGATTGGAACGATTCACTCAATGAAATTAATCTCGAAGGTAAAGGAGAAAGCGCTTGGCTTACTGTAGCTTGTATATATGCTGCCGACAAGGCAATGGAGATCGCAAGATATACAGACAACATGGACTCATGTGACGAATTAGCTAAAATCAAAAAAACTCTTACCAATGCTGTTAATGAAAATGCATGGGACGGTGAATGGTACTGCTATGCATTTTCAGACAATGGGGATCCTATAGGAAGTCACCTTAATGATGAAGGACAGATTCACCTTAATATGCAAATATGGGCAATTGTGTCCGGAGTAGCAACAGGAGAAAGACTTGAGAAGATACTAAAAGTTATCGATGAAACTCTTGATACTAAATTTGGCCCAGTGCTCATCCATCCCCCATATACCAAATATACTAAAGGTATTGGCAAAGCTTCTGCAAAAACGCCAGGACATGCAGAGAATGGACCAGTCTATGGACATGGTGTTGCATTTAAACTGTTCGCAGATGTTCTACTCGGGCGAGGTAACAAAGCCTTTGAAACCTTTATGAAATTTTCTCCATTCAATCCTGAAAGCAATCAAGATCAATATCGCGGAGAACCATTTGCTGCCCAACGCTACCTAGTGGGACCCGGTACTCCAGAGCAGTTTGGTGCTGGATGGTATCCGTATTTTACAGCAACACCAACATGGCTCCTGATGACTCTCTTTGAAAGAGTGCTCGGTGTTAGGCCTTGGTATGATGGGTTGATAATAGATCCAGTGATACCGTCTGACTGGACAGACCTCAATGTTAAACGGAAATGGCAAGGAGCAGAATATGATATAGATATAGTAAATCCAAATGGAGTTGAACGTGGTGTTGTTGAACTAACAATTGATGGCAAAAAAGTTAAAGGTAACAAATTACCAAGACCAACAGCAGGCAGCCAACACAAAGTTATCTGTCGTATGGGGTAATAGAAAAAAATAGAGGTGCAAAGTAAACTTCACACCTCTAGTAGAACGGGGGACCGACAATAAAGTTCATTGAGCTGTTAGCATAGTACATTAATAGGCAAGTTTGGCACTTGCTAGTCGATTTAAACTAACACCTTCTTCTGCGGCTTCTAAAGCAAGATGACGCTGTATATTTGGAGGAATCCGCACCATAAATTTTCCGCTGAAGCGTTTGCAGGCAAGTGGTTCTGGAATTTGTTCGTGAGATCTCTTCATATCACTAACAACATCGGCAACAACAAGTCCAATGCCTTTTAGTGCTGCTTGTTGTGAGCTTGCCAGCCAGCTAAGACTAGGAAACTCAGTACAGAGACCAACGTATTCGTTGTCATCTTCTGACCACGTCACCCTATATGTATAATGATCATTTTTTAGGTTTTTCATGTTCTACCCTCCTAATGGCATTTAAAACCTGTTTAACTTTATATGTTTTAGCTTTGCCTTTTGTGTTTTGAATATTCACTCGTGGATCTCCTTGAACACGATTGGTGGTGATGTGTGTATATAATACACCTTCCGTTTCATGAGTCCTCCGACCAGCATGGCAAGGAACATCACCCCGTAAACGAGGGATGCTGACATCAGTATGATTGGTCCTGCATATTTCATCATTGTGAACGAACGATTGCCATCAGCGGCGTGAGGTACGAGCGTCCGACTGCATGGCTTTGTTATGCAGTCCATAATATTTATACATCAGCCCTTGCGTCGGTGTCTTTTGAGCTAAAAAGCCCAATCACTCTGTCTTCCACCGGAGCCAGTGCTGGCAGGTCGTTTTCTGAGCTATTCAAATAGAAGTAGGCGCAACTTGACCAGTCGTCTTGTCGCTCGAACAGATTGTAGCAGTTGCTGTCCATATCCACTAGTGTGCCTCTAGTGGACATCAATTCTCGCCCTGCATCTTTGAATAGGTGAGCCATATTCGGCCCCATGCATCCGATCTGGTGCATGGCAACACGGATATCCTTTTGGAAATAAACTGGGTCGGGAATGTGATAGCGATAGAAAGAGTATTGAAAAGTCTCAGTGTCCGCAAGGTGGCAGCCTTGGTAGAGATGATCGTACTGACCCTGTCCCCATGCCGTGCCTATGTAGTCTTCTGTACCAGTACCACAGAGCGTCGGTAAGGCATCGTCACCATCAAGATAGATATTACATTCACCTTCACCCCACCAACTCTCAAAATAGGTGGCTGTATCGGCAATAACGCCCACATTCACACCAAGAAAGCGACCACAACCAGACACCTTTGGCAGGAACTCGTAGTCACGCTTGAGAGTGGTGGGCCGTTCCCGCCGCCAATGAGCGTGCAGATAGAGACACTGGTCATCATGGGCGTCGCCAACAGTGTAGTTGACATCGTAAAAGAACAGGGGCTGATCAGTATCGGTCTCGTTAGTGACAACGATCTTCATACCGGTGCGAAAGGGCATAGGAACACAACAATTAAAGCTACGCCCTTCAGGATTGGAGAAAAGAGCAGATTGAAAGGTGCTATTGCGTCCCAACCCCTGTCCAAAGAAATCCCCAAGAGGCGCACTAACTGCTGGACGATCGGCACCATCCCAGTACATATCCAAACGAAGACCGCGCAACATTTGCGGTGAACGATCCTTAATTGTCACCCAAATCCGCCGGATTGTGCCACTGGTGCCTTCAGCGTGAGCCAGCACCTGCGCCTCGCCAGCCTTCAGGTAGAACGATGCAGACCCCTTACGACCATTCAAGGTCGCTCCTCCAGCCCCCTTTTCCCCATCCCAGTTTTCAGGGCTGGCCCAGCGCGTTTGTACTCCTTCCGGCATCCGAAAGAGGTGTGTTTCGTTGTTCATTGCAAATCTCCTTTTAATTGAATTGATGTATAACGTGTAAGTGACCCTTCGGCTGAAAGCGCGCTTTCAGTCGATAGGGTCGACTTTCTTGTTGGCATTCCCTTGTCTCTTCCATCCGTACTTCTTGTTCACCTTGTAGTCAGACGGAACGTAGAGCACATCAGCTACAAATGAGAGCGGTAGATCAATAAGGAACAGAGGGAAGAATGCGAAATCCCATGCTCCCGTTTCTTCCTTCCCGTCGAATGGCGCTGCGAGTGCTTCTCCCGTGCCCTTGATATCCGTGACGGTGCCGCTGAAGTATGGTGGCTCCTGTAGCATGCGGGTGCCATTCGTGTAGTGGGTTCGGGACATCATCGCCGCACAGCCACTAGTGAGGACGAGGGCCACGCAGCACAGGGGTATTGATATCACTCGTTTCATCATCTCAATGAACGTTTCGCAGTCACCATCCAAATGAGGCTTTTTTGAGCCTTATTTGGTATGTGTGGACTGCTTGGTTCGATCAGTTTTATTTTTTCTTTTTGTTTGGTAGAAACGTACAAGTTTATGTGAATCAAAATCACATCGTTTTGATATTGCCTCTCTAGAATCCCAAACTCGTTGAAGCGTTGAGTCAATCATTTATTATGTCCTCCTCGCAAAGTTCCATAGGTGTTATTAATGCGGGAACAAATAACCCTAATCTTGTATTGATTATTCGTATATGTTCAAATTTATTGGCGTTTGCTATGTGACTACAATTCCATGTTAACAGAAAATCACATTTATAATATGACGCTATTGCTAAATGTAATGCATCACCAAGGCGTTCTCTTGGCATAAGGTGGTTATCAATATATACGTCAATAATATCGGCAATCTCATCAATCGCCTCTAGTCGTTGAATTCCATCCATCAGATTTATTGCATCTGCCTGAGAAGGATATTCACCTTCAGACAACTCTGCAATAACACCATCACTAGTAAAAAGCTCATATTGTGTGCGATGTTGTTTCCACCATCTATGTGTCCAGTTTTTTCTGGCAACCATTTCTGGTTCATCTCTTGTTTCGTAGAAAAAACTAGGTATTGATGTTTCTATGTATATACTTTTCATGTTTTAAAAGTAACATTTATGATTTATGTTGTCATTAGAAATCGAACGCTATGCTCTCCGTTTCAAAAAGCTCATATTGAGCCTTTTTGAATACGCTGGTACTGTTTGTTACATAGTTGATGGTGGGAATAGATAGACAGCTTTTAAGCTGGTTGGCTATTTGTTCCC